>DATBNA010000396.1:0-2610 GCA_036554545.1 Hyphomonadaceae bacterium | reverse complement strand
CTGGCCCTGTATCAGCTGGTCAATAAGCTGGCGCGCACCATACCCGGCGGCCACGCAGGGTCTGGCGATCAATGTGGCGCGAAGCCCGGTGGTCTGTTCCGGCGAATTTCTGCCGAATAGCGATGCCAAGGGACTCCCCTGACCCTGCCCCCAAGCAGGGATTTCGCCCGCCAGTAGACCACGTGGACGGCGAGGCGGAAGCTGTCGTGGGTGGAAAAATTTTATTGCAGCGAAGACACATCGTGCGTGCAGAAGCGCCGAAGCATGGTTAACCCGACATTTGAGAAATGCGGGCATGTTCCAGATCGCAATCGACGGGTCATTTTCCGGCCGCGATCTAAATTCAAGGAAAGAATTGCTGGGCGGCACAAGCGAGCGGGTACCGGGTTGAGAGGCTGGCTGCTCTTTAACAGTAGTGTTTCGGAGGACGTGCCGGAGGGGCACGAGATCCTCCGCTTCCTCGAATCCGGGCGGCGGCGCGGCATCCAGCTCGACGTCCTCAAGCCGCGCGACTTCGAACTCATCGTCTCCACCGAACGGGACTGGCGGGCCGAATATGCAGGAGGAAAGCTGCCCCGGCCCGACTTCATCATTCCAAGGACGGGGTCGGAGACCACCTATTTCACCCTCGCGGTGCTGCGTCAGTTCGAGCGCATGGGCGTGGCCATGATCAACGGCGCGGACGCCGTCGAGGCCTGCGCCGACAAGCTCCAGACGCTGCAGCTCCTCTCCGCAAGCGGCCTGCCGATACCGCGCACCATTCTCGCCAAGTTTCCGGTTGATGTGGACGTCATCGAGAAGGAACTCGGATTTCCGGTGGTCGTGAAGACGCTGAGGTCGACGCGCGGCGCCGGCGTCGTGCTGTGCCAGGACCGCGAGCAGTTCGACAATCTTGCGAGCCTCCTCGGCGACTCCAATCCCAGTGCAGACTTCATCTTCCAGAAATACATCCGCTCCAGCCATGGACGCGACGTCCGGCTGCTGGTGATCGGCGGCAAGGTGGCGGCGGCGATGGAGCGGCGCTCGCGCAATGGCGGCTTCAAGTCGAACATCTCCCTCGGCGGCATTGGCGCGAGCATCACGCCGCCGCCGGAAATGGCCGATCTCGCAGTAAAGGCGGCCGAAGCGCTGCATCTCGACATTGCAGGCGTGGATCTTCTCTATGACGAGCGCGGATACAGAATCTGCGAAGCCAACTCCTCGCCCGGCTTTGTCGGGCTTGAGAATGCCTGCCACATCAGCGTGCCGGACAAGGTGTTCGACTTCGTGTCGACACGGCTTTCCCCGCCGGCGCCGCCGCCCAAACAGTCGATCTGGGGCAAGCTGGTCAGCCGCGTGACGCGGCGTGAGAAGGAAAGGGTCTAGTTGCGCCCGACCAACCGGTATCCCATTCTGCCGTGAGATACTTGGAGGGTCGCCATGTTGCGCTTCGCAGCTCTTGTCCTTGCCTTGGTTCTTGCTCCTGCCGCCCACGCGCTCGATGGCAAGCTGGTTCATGTGAAGATCGAGAGCCGGAACGTGCCCGGCCCGGTCGATATCGCGGTCTATACGCCGCCCGGCTATGACGCGAAGCGCGCGCAAGCCTATCCGCTTATCATCCAGCTGCACGGTGGCGGCGGATCCAGCCAGAACATGACGCTGATGGCGGAGACGCTGGAAAGCGCGATCAAGGCAGGGCTCGTGCCGGCAGCGGTTTCGGTGATGCCGTCGGCGCAACGCTCCTTCTACATGGACTATCGCGACGGTTCGCAGAAATGGGAGACATTCATCGTTGCCGACCTGCTGTCGCACATGCGCGCGGGATACAACGTGCCGAAAGGGGGGCGCGAGGGAACGCTGATCACCGGCATATCGATGGGCGGGATGGGCTCGCTGCGCATCGCCTTCAAGCATCCGGACAAGTTCCAGGCGGTGGCCAGCATGGAGCCAGGCATCGAGCCGGCGCTGGAGTACAAGGACATCAAGCTGCGCGACCGTTTCTGGCGCGACGAAGCGCTGTTCCAGACGATCTATGGCAAGCCGCTCGACGAGGCCTATTGGGCCGCCAACAATCCGGCGACGATCGCGAGCAAGGATCCGCAAAGGCTGGTGGGACTGGGCGTTTATCTCGAAGCCGGCGACCAGGACATGTTCTTCCTGCATCACGGCACCGAGTTCGTGCATCGCATTTTATTCGATGCCGGTATCAGCCATGAGTACCGGCTGGTGCGCGGCGCCGAGCATGTCGGTCCTTCGATCATTCCGCGCTTCCTCGATGCGATGGGGTTCTTCGGACGCGTGCTCAATCCTCCGAAGAACTGGGCGGATGCGCCGGCGGTGACCGCGGCGCGCGGGCGTGTCGATGGCTTCAAGCGCGCGGCGGGATATCCGGTGAACCCGGTCGATCCGCAGCGGCTGCGGACGCAGTAGGATTGGATTTCAAACATCGGACGCAGTTCGTCATTCGCACGGGACACGAGCCCTGCGGGTCGCTGTCGTCTCCTCCCTCTTCAATGAGGGAGCGGGGCGCGTGGGTCAGCGCCGTGGGTAGTGCCAGTGGCTGGCTCTGGCAGGAGAGCCGGCCTGTTGCGCGTCTTCACGCGCCCCGGTGAGCAGGCCGTCTTTCCCGAC
>DATBNA010000382.1:0-3215 GCA_036554545.1 Hyphomonadaceae bacterium | reverse complement strand
CAGACTTTCTGACGTTGAGGCCGTGCGTCTGGGACGTGATGTCGGCCAGCGAGAAGCCCGATTCAAGCGAGATATCGACGCTGACCGGGAGGCGCAGGCCTTCGGCGCCGGAAGGTTCATGTGCCGGATGAAGCACCGGCGGCGTGACGCGGGCGGCGTCCGGCACGCGGGAATTGCCGATGCCGATGCGGCCGGAGGCGTCTGCCACCAGCGCCGGCTGACCTTTCGGGATGTAGCGCGGGCCGATGACCAGCGGGAAGCGGGTCGACCAGACCCCATTGTCCAGCCGCGCCTTGTCCTGGAACTCGATCTGGATGGCGACGGTTTCGCCCGGACCGATGTTGGCCAGCGAGGTGGTGAAGAGGTTGGGACGTTCTTCCTCGACGAGGCCGGCTTTCTGGCCAGCGGCGGCGGCGCGTTCGTAGATGATGCGGGCTTCCTGGCGTTCCTTGATGTCGCCTTCGATGAAGCGGTCGCCGATGATCACCCGCAAGGTGTCGACGGCGGCGTCTTCAGGCAGCGGGAAGGCGTAGACGCCTTCAACCCATTTGTCGGTAGGGTTGGTGAAGCGCTGGGTGAGCCGGGTGCGGATTACCGGTCCGGCGATGTCCATCTTCACGTCGGCGGCGACGAGCGGCGCCTCGACATAGCGGCCCGGCGTGGCCGACTGGAGAAGAAGCGAGCCTGAGGAGACTTCAGCCTTGCTGACCGTGCCATCGCGCGAGGAAGGCGGCGCGGGTTGGGCGAAGGCGGCGGGGCTAAGCGCAGTTGCGCAAAGGAGCGCTCCGGCCAAAGCCGAGCGCGGGCGATCGACAATCATGTTGGGGTACTCATCTGTTCCAGTGGGGTCCCAGCCCCTTGGATCGGCAGATGACGATGCGACGTCGTCGGGCGTTTGCTGGCGCGATGACCTTGTGGCGGCGACTGCGGCGGCGCAGCGGCGACTGCGGCGGGATTGCGCCGAAGCGTTAAAGTGGAAGCCCGGCGGCGAGCTGTGCTAGCAAGCAATCTGTCGCCGGATTAACGGCAGGAGAGATTAAGGGAGAGACACGTGGCGCGTTTGCTGACCCGAATCGCTGCCTTGGCCTTGCTGGCTGGACTGGCCGCTTGTGGTCCGACCGAGAAGGCCGAAACGGTCGGCGCCGCGCCTTTCATGCCGAAGTCGCTGACGCCAGACGCCGTCAAGGCGGCAGATGAAGTCCTCTGGCTGGAAGACATCAACGGCGAGAGGGCCATGGAATGGGTCAAGTCCGAGAACGAGAAGACCAAGGCCGTGCTCGAAGCCGATCCACGCTATGGCGCCTTCCAGAAGGAGGCGCTGGCGATCCTGACGGCGCAGGACAGGACGCCGACGCCGCGCTTCCGTGCAGGCGGCATCGACAATTTCTGGCAGGACCAGACCAATGTGCATGGCCTGTGGCGGCAGACGACGCTGGAAAGCTATCGCTCCGCCGACCCCAAGTGGGATGCGGTCCTCGACATCGACGCGCTGTCGAAGGCTGAGAACGCGAACTGGATCTACAAGGGATCGGACTGTCTTGAGCCGGCGGAAACGCTGTGCCTGGTAAGCCTGTCGGACGGCGGCAAGGACGCCGTTGTCGTGCGGGAGTTCGACGCCAGGGCGAAGAAGTTCGTCGAGGGCGGTTTCAGGATTCCCGAAGGCAAGCACCGCATTTCCTGGCTGGACCAGAACACGCTGCTGGTGGCGACGGATTTTGGAGCGGGGTCGCTGACCGAGAGCGGCTATCCCTTCATCGTCAAGACGCTGAAGCGCGGCCAGACGCTTGATCAGGCGGCGGAACTTTATCGCGGCGAAGCCGGCGATGGCGGCTATGGCGTCAGCCCTGCCGTGCTGCGCGATGGTACGGGCAAGGTTCTGGCGGTGATTGTTTCGCGGCCGCTGGACACTTTCAGGTCGGAGACCTGGGAGATCGTCGATGGCAAGCCTGTGAAGCTGAGCCTGCCGGAACGCGCGACGGTGCAGGGCGCATTGGCCGCTGGAGATCCCGAACTGGTCTTCACAATAGAAGAGGATGCGAACATTGCCGGCCGTAATTTCAGCACGGGAGCACTCTTGTCGGTGAGCATGCATCTCCTTCGGCCACAGCCGACTGAGGGCCCCGTTAGCACGTGGGGGAATGGCGATCCGACGATCTTCGAGCCGAGCGAGCGGCAATCGATCGAGGAAGTAGCGGTTTTCGACGATCGGGTTGCCGCCACGATCTACGACAACGTGAATGGCAGGGCGTTGATCTTCTCTGATGCTGGCGAGTTTGGCGGATGGACACCCGTTACACTGCCGTCGCCTGAGAACGTCGCCATCCACCTTGGATCGACGAGCCGGAGTTCGGGCCGCATCTTCTACACCTACGAAGGCTTCCTCACGCCGTCCACGCTGAGCCTTGCGGATGTGCGCACAGGCAAGGCGGAGATCGTGAAGCAGGCGCCCGAGCGGTTCGATGCGTCGAAGCACGTCGTCGAGCAATTCGAGGCGAAATCCAGCGATGGCACGACGATCCCATACTTCGTCGTGCGGCCGAAGGATGCGGCGATGGATGGGTCAACGCCGACCCTGATGTTCGGCTATGGCGGGTTCCAGGTCAGTTATCCGCCCGCCTACAAGCCGGAGCTGGGCAAGCTGTGGCTGGAGCGTGGCGGCGCCTATGCGGTGGCCAATATCCGCGGCGGCGGCGAGTTCGGCCCGGCCTGGCATCAGGCCGCGCTGAAGGGCAAGCGGCAGATCGCGTTCGACGATTTCGCAGCGGTGGCTGCCGACCTTGCAATGCGCAGGATCACCTCGCCGCAGCATCTTGCAGTCTATGGCCGCTCCAATGGCGGCGTGCTGACATCGGTGATGCTGACACAGCACCCCGAGCTGATCGGCGGGGCGGTGATCGAGAGCCCGCTGGTCGACATGCTGCGCTATCACGAGCTGCCGCCGGGCGCGTCGTGGATGGGCGAGTATGGCGATCCGCGCATCCCGGAAGAGGCGGCGTTTATCGCGAAGTATTCCGCCTACCAGAACCTCAGGAAGGGCGCGGCCTATCCGGAGGTCTACATCACCACCAACACGCGCGACGATCGCGTGCATCCCGGTCACGCGCGCAAGCTGGCGGCAAGGCTGCACGCCATGGGCTATCCGGCGCTCTACTACGAGACCACGGTGGGCGGTCACTCCAACGACGCCGACCCGATCCTCAATTCGGAACGCTGGG
>DATBNA010000375.1:0-2541 GCA_036554545.1 Hyphomonadaceae bacterium | reverse complement strand
GATCTCGGATTGAGCGCTGCTACGGGATCTGCCTACTGGGCGGATTGACCCGGGAGTACAACGAATTGTCCGATAAGGCTGTCGAGCGTCCAGCCCTGCACAAGGCCGACAATGTAGGCCACATACAGCGCGAGGAAGACGGCGCCGGTCAACCAGCCGACGCGGCGGTGCAGGAACACCACCAGCGTGATGAGGACAGCGGCAAGACCCATCGCCCAGTTGCTGTAGTTGGTGAAGGCTTGGGCAAGCGAAGGCTGCGGCGCCAGGAACGCCACCATGCCGCCCACGCCAAGTATGTTGAAGATGTTCGAGCCGAGGATGTTGCCCATGGCGACATCGCTTTGCTTGCGAACAGCGGCGGCGACGCCCGCGGCCAGTTCCGGGAGTGAGGATCCGACGGCAAGGAGCGTGAGGCCGACGATTTCCTTGCTGGCGCCGATTTCGTCGGCGAGTGAAATACCCGCGTCGACCAGCAGTTTCGAGCCGAGCGGCAGACCAACGAGTCCGATCAGGATCAGGAAGACCATCCGCCATGCCGGCGTCGCCATGATCTTCTTGTCGTCGGGCGTGTCTTCGGTGCGGTCCGTCGGGCTGGAGAACCAGGCCACGATCGCATAGCCGCCGAGAACGATCAGAAACCAGACGCCGGTCAGCGCATTGAGGCCGAAGTAGAGCGTGATCCCGATCCACGCGGCCGTGCACAGCAGCATGAAGAATGCGGTGATCCGCATGCGGGGCGCGACCGTGCTGATCGGTAAGATGACCGCCGGCAGGGCCAGCACCAGCCAGATGTTGGCGATGTTGGAGCCGATGATGTTGCCGTGCGCGAGTCCCGGCGTGCCGGCCAGCGCAGCCTGGATGCCGATCAGGAATTCCGGCAGCGACGTGCCGAAGCCGACGATCAGGATGCCGACGAGGAGCGGCGAGACGTTTGCCTTGAAGGCGGCGGCAAGCGCGCCGCGCACGAGGCAGTCGCCTGAATAGATCAGAATCGCAAAACCGATGACGAGGAAGGCAATCGACCCTGCGAGCATCCCCCTCGTCCTCCCCTCGACCTCAGCCGCTAGTCCAGGCGGCGGTATTCCAGAAGATTAAGCACCGCGAATACCGCTACAACAGTCAGGATTGCGTAGACAGCGGCCACGATGTGCTCCTCGGATTATGGTCTGACTTGAGTCCCGTCTTCGGCCCTTCTATCCCGCTTCCGGCGGGGTGGCTATGCCGCCAAGGCGACACACCGCGCCGGTTCTTCGAGCGACCTAGCGGAAGGCCCTTCCGATGAGAAAACGCACCCTCCGCGACCGGGCTCTCCAGTCTTTCTGGCGCCTGCGGCGGCCAGCGACGCTCGGGGTAAGGGGTGTTGTGACCAACGATCGGGGCGAGGTGCTGCTCGTGCGCCACACGTATACGCCAGGCTGGCATTTCCCCGGCGGAGGGGTGGAGCAGCGCGAGACCTGCGCTCTGTCGCTGAAGCGCGAGCTGCAGGAAGAAGCAGGGATCGTGGCGGACGAGCTGGAGCTTGTTTCCATCCACGCAAACCATGCCTTCTTCCCCAATGACCATGTGCTGGTCTTCCGGGTCGTGAAGTGGCGGCAGGGCAAGGCGCTGCAACGGGGCGAGATAGCGGAGATTTGTTTCGCAGACCCACTGAAGCCGCCCAAGGGGGTCACGGCGGGTACGAAACGCCGTCTGGACGAGCTTTTCGGGGGAAAACCGGCAAGCGAACTCTGGTAGACCGCGTCGCTCGACCGCAGTTTGTCCGCCCCATCGCCATTGATTTGCAGTAATGTTTGCGGATCAATGCCCGCCCACCTGGGAGGAGTTAATGCGCGCGGCCTGGATCCCCCCGATAGTGTTGGGCTTCGCCCTTGCAGGCTGCGGCGATCCTGCGCCTGCGCCGGCGCAGCCGGCGGGAACATCGCTTGAGGGAGATGCGGCGCTGATCGCCTCCGCACAGGCGATCAGCGATCAGATCGGCGGCTGTACACGTCCGGACGACTCCACGGTTGAATCCAAAGTCGTCGGGCTTGAGAGCGCGCCAATCGTGCTGCTGGCATGCAGTCAGGACAAATTCTCCTACACGCACCGGTTGTTCGCCATTCGCGCGGCGCAGAAGCCGGAACTGCTGTCGCTGCCGGACTACGACGCCAACGGCATGTTCGCGACGGACCAGGCGAGCATGGCGGAACTGGATGCAGGTACAGGCGTGCTGACCACATTCCGCAAAGGAGCGGAGCATGGACGCTGCGGATCAGAGGCGCGCTATCAGTGGGACGGTGAGCGCTTCGACCTGCAGGAGCTTCACTGGCAGGATTGCGCTTCGGCGCCGGAGAGCGGGCCGCCCTTCCCGATCGTGTGGCCGCCGCAGCAAGGCGTGGAAACCGATCCGAATGGCGCGACGCCGGCGCCGTAGCTGGTCCACTTCGGTTGGGGGAATTCAAATGCGGCTTTTTGCGATCGCAGGTCCATGACCGCTAGCGCCTGAAAACAGAAAAGGCGGCTCACCGAGCCGCCTTTTCCATATTCGATGGCCAAGTGGCT
>DATBNA010000370.1:0-3451 GCA_036554545.1 Hyphomonadaceae bacterium | reverse complement strand
CTACGAATACTGCAAGGCGCACGGCGTCGAGACGCATCGCTGCGGCAAGCTTGTGGTGGCGGTGGACGACGTGGAAGCCGCGGCGACCCCCGCGCTCCTGCAGCGCGCGCTCAACAACGGTGTCGAGAACATCCATCTGGTCGATGGGGCAGGGGCGCGGCGGCTGGAGCCGGCGCTCAATCCCGACGTTCGCGTCGCCATCCATTCCGAGACCAGCGGCCTGTTCGACAGTCATGGCTATTTCCTCGCGCTGCAGGGTGAAGTCGAGGACCGTGGCGGCGCTATCGCGTTCGACAGTCCCGTCGCGCGCGGCGCCGTCGCGAAATCCGGCATCGAAATCCTCACCAGTGGCGCTTCGCCATCCCGCATCAAGGCGAGAAGCGTCGTCAACTCCGCTGGCCATCACGCGCTGCCGGTGGCGCGCAGCATTGAGGGCGGGCCGTCGTATCCCAACCTCACGATGCATTGGGTGAAGGGTTCTTATTTCGTCGCCTCGGGCAGGGCGGCATTCGCGCGGCTGATCTATCCGATGCACAATCCGACGACGCAGGGCCTTCACCTCGCCATCGACCTGGGCGGGCGCACGCGGCTCGGTCCCGATGCCGAATGGCTGGCGGGCAAGGCGGGTCCGCCCTTCGACTACGAAGTTGATCCGTCGCGTGCGGCGCACTTCTATCGCGAGGTGCGGCGCTACTGGCCGGGATTGAAGGACGGGGCGCTGTCGCCAGACTATTCCGGCGTGCGGCCAAAGATCGTCGGCAAGGGCGAACCGTCGGCGGATTTCCTCATAGACGGGCCGGAAAGCCATGGCGTTCCGGGGCTGGTAAACCTGATCGGGATCGAGAGCCCGGGGCTGACATCCTCGTTGGCGATCGGCGAGAAAGTCGCTGAAATGGCTGGAGTTTAGGCGCTTGCCTCAGCGCCTTGCGAAAGCCGGACTTGGGCCCTATACCCCAGCCCCTCATATTTCGGTTCTTGGCCTCGGTGGGATAGCTCAGCCGGTTAGAGCGCAGGACTCATAATCCTGAGGTCCCGGGTTCGATTCCCGGTCCCACTACCAGCCTTCACCAGCAGTTCTTCCTAATTCTTCCCATCGCCGAACGCGCCGCCGAGAGACGGCGCCGAAGGATCGACAGAGTTGAGTCCGACGCTGACCGCGCCGCCGGCGGCATCTGCGCTCTGCAGGGCGAAGGAAGTGATCGCGATCGCGCCCAGCACAAGCAAGCACGAGATGCCGACCCACTCGACGGTCACCAGACCGTCGGTCTTCCGCAAGAAACTGAGCATACCGTCTGCCCCTCCTCGTCCACCTGCGAGACGGGACGCAGGCTGGTTGAACGCCCTGCAATAGAGGCGCCGGATGGGCGCGAACCGGTGGTCGCCTATTTGACGAGATACTTCTCGCGTTTTTCGCCCTTGCGTTCGAGCGACTTCAGCCATTTCGGCGTCGGGCCGCGGCCGGTGTAAATCTCGCCGTTCGGGCCGAGGTATTTCGGCTTCAGCTTGATGCCCTTGTCGGAACGCTGACGGCGTCCGCCGCCGCCTCGTCCCATGATCTCGTCGAAGTCCAGGCCATGCGCCGCCGCATCGGCGCGCATCTTTGCCAGGAAGCCGCTTCTTGCTTCATCCTTCTTCGCCGCGATTGCCTTTTGCGCGCGCGCAATGAGTTCGTTGAGCTCGGCGAGCGAGAGATGATCTATGCTTGGAATCTTTGACGCCATGGCGAGCCCTCTAATGCTATCTATTATGACGATCCGCCAACCCGGTTTCCGCGATATATCTGCGCAAACCCGGATTCAAGAGTATTGGAAATATTATTCTCTAGATTGAATACTGGATTGCGTCAGGCCAGCCGGCGTGCATGCCACGCAATGTGTTCGGCGATGAATGTGGCGATGAAGAAGTACGAGTGGTCGTATCCGTGGTGCATCCGGAGCGTCAGCTTTTGTCCTGCTTCGGAACATGCCTGCTCCAATAGTTCTGGCTTCAGTTGCTCGGACACGAACTGGTCGGCGAGTCCCTGGTCGACGAGAATGTCGTCGAAATAGCCCCGCGACACGCCCTTGCGGATGAGTTCGCAGGCATCGTGCTCGCGCCATGTCTCGCGATCCTGCCCGAGATAGGCCGTCAGCGCCTTCTCGCCCCACGGACAGTTCATCGGCGAGGAAATCGGCGCGAAAGCTGAGACCGAGCGAAAGAGATCGTGATGTCTCAGCGCAAGCGTGAGCGCCCCATGCCCGCCCATCGAATGGCCGGTGACGCCCATGCGCACCGGATCGGCGCGGAAGCTGGCGCGTACGGTCTCGACCAGGTCGCGGACGATGTAGGTTTCCATCCGGAAGTGCGGCGCCCATGGCGCCAGCGTTGCGTCGACATAGAAGCCCGCGCCCTGACCAAGATCATATGATGCATCGTTGGCGACATTGTCCCCGCGCGGAGACGTATCAGGCGCGACAATCATCAACCCATGCTCAGCGGCGGCAGGATAGGCGCCGGCCTTGGTGGTGAAATTATCCTCGGTGCAGGTGAGGCCCGACAGCCAGAGCAGCACAGGAAAGGGCCCCGGGCCTTCCGGCGTGAACACGCTGAACGTCATCGGCGTTTGCGTGGCCGCACTTTGATGTCGGCAATAGCGCAGCTCGCCGCCGCAGACGCGATGAGATTTTGCGGTTTCGAGGCCCGTCATGCGGCTAGTACACGACAACGCTTCTGATGCTTTCGCCCTTGTGCATTAGGTCGAAGCCCTTGTTGATGTCCTCAAGCTTCAGCACATGCGTGATCATCGGGTCGATCTCGATCTTCTTGTCCATGTACCAGTCGACGATTTTCGGTACGTCGGTGCGGCCGCGGGCGCCGCCGAAGGCCGAGCCTTTCCAGACACGGCCGGTGACGAGCTGGAAGGGCCGCGTGGCGATTTCCTTGCCGGCCTCGGCGACGCCGATGATGACGCTCGTGCCCCAGCCGCGATGGCAGGCTTCCAGCGCCGTGCGCATCACCTGCGTGTTGCCGGTGCAGTCGAACGTGTAGTCCGCGCCGCCATTGGTGAGGCCGACGAGATGCTGCACGAGATCGCCGGAGACTTCGTTCGGGTTGACGAAGTGCGTCATGCCGAAACGCTCGCCCCATTCCTTCTTGGCGGAGTTGATGTCGACGCCGATGATCCGGTCTGCGCCGACCATCCTGAGGCCCTGGATCACGTTGAGCCCGATGCCGCCGAGGCCGAAGACGATGCAGTTGGCGCCGGGCTCCACTTTCGCCGTCTTGACCACCGCGCCAACGCCGGTGGTGACTCCGCAGCCGATGTAGCAGATCTTGTCGAACGGCGCGTCCTCGCGGACCTTGGCCACCGCGATCTCGGGCAGCACGGTGTACTGCGAGAAGGTCGAGCAGCCCATGTAATGGTGGACCGGGCGGCCGCGGTAGGAGAACCGGCTGGTGCCGTCGGGCATCA
>DATBNA010000323.1:0-4236 GCA_036554545.1 Hyphomonadaceae bacterium | reverse complement strand
CAACCTGCGCCGCCGCAGCCGGCGACGCTCAGGTTCGAACTTCCCCCGCAGCTGGCCGTCAACGCCATCGGACTTCGCGCGCTGAGCGAGGAGGCCGATCAGGCCTATGGCCTCGAGATCACGCGCGTCCGCGTTACGCCGCACCCCTAGAGCGGCGGCTGGAATTGCACTTTCCCCGCTTTTCCCCCAAACCCCTCCCCCGTCACCGCCTCCACGGATCCGAGCCATGCTGCCCGCGCCGCGCGCAAATCTGAATCCCAACAGCGCCGAGTTCGAGACCTACCCGCTGGTGAAGCCCACTGGGTTTCGCGAATACGATGCGCGCTGGTGGTTCGGAATTCCGGGGTCCGACAAGACGCCGGAGCTCAATCTACTGGGCGTGCAGGCGCTGGGCCTTGGGCTCGGCACACTGATCCGCGACATGGGCGTCGCGCCGAAGATCGTCACCGGCCACGATTTCCGCTTCTACTCGCTGTCGATCAAGCAGGCGCTGACGCTGGGGCTGATGCAGGCGGGCCTGGAAGTGAACGACATTGGCCTGGCGCTTTCGCCCACGGCCTATTTCGCCCAGTTCGCGCTCGACATTCCCTGCGTGGCGATGGTGACTGCTTCGCACAACGAGAACGGCTGGACCGGCGTGAAGATGGGCGCGAACAAGCCGCTCACCTTCGGCCCCGACGAGATGGGCAAGCTCAAGGACATCGTGCTCAACGGCAAGTTCAAGCCGCAGCCAGGCGGGAGGCTGATCCGCATCGACAGCATGCGCGAGCGCTACATCGCCGACGTTGCGAAGAACACCAAGCTGTCGCGCAAGCTGAAAGTCGTCTGTGCCTGCGGCAACGGCGCAGCCGGCGCCTTTGCTCCCGAAGCCCTGCGCATGATGGGCGCGGAAGTGATCGAGATGGACACGAGCCTCGACTACACCTTCCCCAAGTATAATCCGAACCCGGAAGACATCGAGATGCTGCATTCGATGTCGAAAGCGGTGAAGGACCATGGCGCCGACCTGTGCGTCGGCTTTGATGGCGATGGCGACCGTTGCGGCGTCGTCGACGACAAGGGCGAGGAGATCTTCGCCGACAAGATCGGGCTGCTGCTGGCGCGAGACCTGTCGAAGCTGCACAGGAACGCGACCTTCGTGGTCGATGTGAAGTCTACGGGACTCTACAAGACCGATCCGGTGCTGAAGGAAAACGGCGCGAAGGTCGACTACTACAAGACCGGCCATTCCTACATCAAGCGCAGGACGACGGATCTCAACGCCCTCGCCGGCTTCGAGAAGTCGGGTCACCTCTTCTTCCGCGCGCCTTACGGCTATGGCTATGACGACGGGCTCGTTGCGGCGGCGGCCGTGCTGCAGATGCTTGACCGCAACCCCGGCCGCTCGCTCTCGGACCTCAAGTCAGAACTGGGCCAGGCCTGGACGTCGCTGACGATGAGCCCGCACTGCGATGACGAGAAGAAATACGGCATCGTCGACCGCGTCGTTACAGATTATCAGGCGCTCGCGAAATCCGGCGGCGAAATCCTCGGCCGCAAGATCGTCGACGTGAACACCGTCAACGGCGCCCGCGTGACGCTGGCGGACGGCTCCTGGGTGCTGGTCCGCGCCTCGTCCAACAAGCCAGAACTCGTGGTCGTCGTGGAAAGCATGCAGGGCGAGGACGACATGCGTGCGTTGTTCCGCAACGAAGTGAAGCCGCGTCTGGCCAGATTCCCGGAAGTCGGCGGCTACAACCAAGAAATCTAGGCCCGACGCTACTTAGCCTTGAATTGGCTGCGGTTTTTCGAACTCCCCGGTTCTTGCCTATTGCCACACGCTGTTTCCGGACTAGGCAGGAATTGCCTAGCGATTGCAGTCGTTTAACCAGCCGTTAACGCTTGGCCTACATTTGGTTAACCGGAGGCCTCTCCTGGGAAGGAGAGCTTGGGGCGCTGCGATTCGGCCGGCGAGGCGCGCGAGTATGGATTGGAATTTGACACAGCCGCTTGTCCTCCTGGTTGCAGGAGCGGCGGCCTTTGGCATCGCTGCGCTGTTGTGGGCCCTGCGTATTTCCGACGGCGCCCGCGGCGCCGCGAAACGTTTCAAGGAACAGGAGCAGGAGACCCGCCAGAAGCTGGCGCGGGCCGAAAGCGTGTTCGGCGCGCATCCTGGCGTCATTATGGTTTGGGAAGACGAGGAGCCTGCCGAGGCGGCGGAGCCAGGCATGCTGCCCAAACCGAAGGTCCAGCAAGGAGAATGGGGCCTGCCCAGCCTCTATGGTTCGCCGGTGGCGCTCATGGGCCTGCTGCGTTTTGCCGACGACGGTTCGGCCGAGCAGCCGGGCGTACGTATTCTCGAGGGTCTCGCCGATCTGGAAGCCCGCGACGGGGCAGGACAGGACACGACGCTTCGGGAACGCCTGAAGCAGCTGCGCCGGGAAGGCGCGCCCTTCTCGCTTACAATCATCGGTCCGTCGGGCCGCTTCCTCGAAGCTGACGGACGCACCGCCGGCGCACGCGCCGTCCTCTGGATCACCGACACGACGATCAAGGGTCTTGAAGAATCCGGCGCGCGGGCGCGCTTTGAAGAGGCGCGCGCTGCCGTGGCGCGCGATCCGATGGCCTTCCTCGAGATGTTGGGAAAGGCGCCCTTCCCCGCCTGGCGGATGTCGGGCGCCGGCAAGCTGCAGTGGGTCAACCGCGCCTATCTCAAGGCCGTCGGCGCCCCCAACGTCGACCATGTGCTCGATCGCCAGATCATGCTCGACCAGCATGTGACCGCACAGGCGCAGAAGACGATCCAGGGCAATGCCGAAACCGACGACACACGCCACGTGGTGGTCTCCGGCGAGCGCCGGGCCATGCGGGTAAAGATGTTCCCGTTGTCGGGCGGGCTCGGGGGCATGGCGTTCGACATCACCGATCTCGAGACTGCACGCGAGACGCTCGACAAGCACGCCAAGGCGCACGACGACACGCTGAACCACGTCGCCGATGCGGTCGCGATCTTCGGCCAGGACCGCAAGCTGATCTTCAACAACAAGGCCTTCGCCGAAATGTGGGGTCTCGACGCTTCCTACCTGCTCGACAAGCCCGACCATGGCTCGCTGCTCGACCGCCTGCGCGAGCGCCGCAAGCTGCCGGCGCGTCCGGATTATGGCCGCTGGCGCCAGGGCGAGCTCAGCTACTACCAGGGCGACAAGAACGACGTCATGGAGGATCTCTGGAATCTCCCGGACGGGCGCATCGTGCGCGTGACGCGCCAGCGCCACCCGCTCGGCGGCGTGCTGCTGCTGTTCAAGGACATCACCGACGAACTCTCGCTGAAGTCGGAATTCAAGGGCCTCATCAACGCCCAGAAGGCCACGCTCGACAACCTGCGCGAAGCGGTCGTGGTGTTCGGAGGCGATGGACGGCTGCGCCTTCACAATGATGCCTTTGCCGAGCTGTGGGAGCTCAGCAAGGCGAAGCTCGAGGACGGGCCGGACTTCGACGCCGTGGTCGATCTCTGCTCGCGCCTGTTCCACGACCGCAATGTGTGGACCAATATCAAGAACCGCGTGACCAATCCCTCGCCGGAGTTCCGGCTGCAGGACCAGGGCGTCATGCGCACGTCGAACGACAAGACGCTGACCTGGATCACCCAGCCGCTGCCGAACGGCGCAACGCTGATCGCGTTCATGGACGTGACGGCCGCGCGGAAAGTCGAAGCCGCGCTCAAGGACCGCGCCGAAGCGCTGGAAGCGGCCGACAAGCTCAAGACCGAGTTCGTGCAGAACGTCTCCTACCAGCTGCGTTCGCCGCTCACGACAATACTGGGCTATGCCGAACTGCTCGAAAGCGAAAAGCCCGGCGCGCTTACCGACAAGCAGCGCGAACAGGTCGTGTCAATTCTCTCCGCCGCTGACCATCTCTCCAAGGTCATCTCGAACATCCTGGATCTGGCCATGATCGAAGCAGGACGCATGGAACTGGAGCTTTCGGAATTCTCGCTGCGCACCGCAATCGAGGAGGCGGTGGACCTGGTTGTCTCGACCGCCGAAAACACCAAGGTCCGGGTCGAAATCCTCTGCGACGACCGGATTGGCGACGTCTACGCCGACGAACGCCGCATCAAGCAGGTGATGTTCAACCTTCTTACCAACGCGCTGCGCTTCACCGGCCCTGGCGGACACATCAAGATCGAAGCGTCCAAGCCGGTGCCGAGCGAAAACATCATCCGCCTCGCCGTCTCGGACAATGGCAAGGGCATCG
>DATBNA010000152.1:0-6078 GCA_036554545.1 Hyphomonadaceae bacterium | reverse complement strand
ATGCGTTGCTGCTGGCGATGGTGGAGCGGCCGAAGCTGGTGCTGACGCGGGACCAGTTGCTGGATCTCACGCAGGGACGCGAGGCCGGCGTGTTCGATCGTTCGATCGACAACCAGATCAGCCGCCTGCGCCGGAAGATCGAGGAAGACCCCAAGACGCCGAAATACATCAAGACCGTGTGGGGCGGCGGCTACACCTTCGCAGCGGAGGTGCGCAAGCTGTGAAACTGCTGCCCAACTCTCTCTCTGCACAGATTGCGCTGGTGATGGCCGGCGCGCTGCTGGTCGCGAGCGCCGTGAACTTCGCCATCCTGATGAGCGAACGGTATCGGGCCGGAATCGTCGAGCAGTTCGGGCCGCCGGTGGCGCGCTTTGTCGACCTCACGAGCGAGGTGATGGAAGAGCCGCCGCCGGAACTTTCCTTCGGGCGTGGCGGCGCACGGTTCGTGATCCAGCCGTTCAGCCGGGTCGAGCGCGATGGCCTGAGGCGCAATCCGCAGCTCGAGTCGCGGCTGGTGAATGCGTTCGAACAGCTCGGCCTGACACCGCCTGTGCTGCGGGCGGCGACGAAGGTGGCTGAGCGGCCGCAGCCGGTGTTCAGGCTGCGCGGCGGGCCTCCGGGACCCGGCGAGCGGCTGCGGGATTTTCGCGATGGCCGCATGGACGACCGCGTGCGCGGACGCGAGATCGTGCTTTCGGCGCAATTGACGGACGGGCGGTGGCTGAATGCGACGGTGTTCAGCCCCATGCCCCCGCCGGACGAAATCTGGCGCCTGTTTGCCGGGACATTCATCACCTTCGCCTTCGTGCTTGGCGCTGCGCTCTGGGTGGCGCGGCGGCTGTCGCAGCCGCTGCGCGACCTGACGGCGGCGGCGGCCAAGGTCGGCGCCGCCGGAGAGCCGCAGGAGGTTGAGGTGCGCGGACCCGGGGACGTGCGCCAGACGCTGGAGGCCTTCAACGCCATGAGCCGGCGCGTCAGCCAGCTCCTTGGCGAGAAGGATGTGATGCTGGGTGCGTTGGGGCATGACCTTCGCACGCCTCTCGCCTCCCTGCGCATCCGGATCGAGACGATGGAGCCCGAGGCCGAACGGCAGAAGGCGATCCGCACGATCGAGGAAGCCAGCCGGCTCCTGGAAGACATTCTAGAGCTGGCGCGCCAGGGACGGTCGAGCGAACCGGTGCAGACGATCGATATATCCGTGCTCGTGCAGGATATCGTGGAGGACTATGCGGAGACCGGCGCGCCGGTGACGTTGACGTCTTACGAAAGATCGCCGGTGGCGTGCCGCCCGGTGCTCTTCCGCCGCGCGCTGCGAAACCTGATCGACAACGCGGTGGCGTACGGGAAAACAGCGCGACTATCAGTGTCGAAGAGCGGCGCCGATGTGATCGTGCGCGTCGAGGACGATGGTCCTGGGATGTCGGCCGAAGCGCTGGCGTCGGCGACGCGGCCCTTCCTGCGCGGTGATGCATCGCGCAACCGCCAGACAGGCGGAGCGGGACTTGGCCTGACGCTTGCCGACGCGATCGCCAAGACTCATGGCGGATCGCTGGAACTCGCGAACCGCGCGCCCAACGGGCTTGCCGCAACCATCCGGCTGCCGCTGGCGATGATTCCCAAAGCATAGCGAGGCTCAGCCGTTCTGCTCGCCGAGTATTGCACTCATCAAGCAAGAAAATGTGGATCTACCCGCCCCGGTGCTAGTTGAGCGGCCTGCCTCGTGTCTCCGGGAAGAGGAATATGCAGGAGACGAAGGCGATTGCCGAGAAGAAGATGAGATACCAGAGGCCGGCGAACAGGTCGCCTGTCGCCGCAACCAGCGCCACGCCGAAGAACGGCATGAAGCCGCCGACCCATCCGACGCCGACATGGTAGGGCACCGACAGCGCCGTATAGCGGACATTGGTTGGGAAGAGCTCCACCAGCGCAGCGGCCTGCGGTCCGTAGAGGGCGGTGGCCGCGACAACCAGCGCAACCAGGCCGAGCGCGATGAGCGACCAGTTGATGTCAGCCTCGGTCGCGGTGGCGGGATAGCCGGCCTGCGTCAGCGCGGCGCGCACATCCGTGTTGATCTTCGCGGCATCGCCATCGGCGATCGGCACGACGGCGCCGCCGACGTGCACCTCGGTCGGAGAGCCTGCTGGTGACTCAACCGTCTTGAAGCCGACGCCCGCGCCGCGCAGCGCATTGCGCGCGAGGTCGCAGCCGCTGGTGTATTTGGCGCGGCCGAGAACGTCGAACTGGAAGGAACAGGTCGCCGGATCGGCGTGGACGGTGACGGGCGTCGTCTCCATCGCCTGCAGCAGCGCAGGGTTTGCGCCGCGCGCCATGAACTGGAACGACGGGAAGACAGACAGAAGCGCGAGGCCGATGCCAAACAGGATGACTGGCTTGCGGCCGATCTTGTCCGACAACCAGGCGAAGAAGACGTAGAGCGGAATACTTACCAGAGTGGCGGCGAGAAGCACGACGTTGGTGAGGATCGGCGAGAGCTTGATCGAGCTCTCGAGAAAGATCTGCGTATAGAAGAAAGCGCACCACCAGATGGCGCCCTGCGCGATCAGGACAGAGAACAGCGCAACGAGGACGACCTTCATGTTCTTCCATCTGAGGAAGACCTCGGCATAGGGCGCCTGGCTGAGGCGGCCTTCGTTCTTGGCCTTTTCGAATTCGGGGCTCTCCTTGAGCTGGAGGCGCATCCAGATCGAGATGGCCAGCAGGCCGGCGGAGAGCAGGAACGGTATGCGCCAGCCCCAGGCGTCAAACGCCTCAGGCGACATCTGCGAGCGCGTGAGCAGCACGATGCCCTGTGCGCCGAGGAGGCCGAAAGCGGCGGAAGCCTGGATCCAGCCGGTCGACAGGCCGCGGCGTTCGGTGGCTGCGTGTTCGGCGACATAGATCGCGGCGCCGCCGTATTCGCCGCCCACGGCTGTGCCCTGGAGGATGCGGAGGAAGATGAGCAGCACGACGGCGGCGACGCCGATCTGGTCGTAGGTCGGAAGCAACCCCATGGCGAAGGTGGCGCCGCCCATGATCACGACGGTGGCGAGGAATGCGCCCTTTCGGCCGAAGCGGTCGCCGAGCCGTCCGAAGATCAGCGCGCCCATGGGGCGGAAGAGGAAGCCGGCGGCGAAGATGGCGAGGGCGACGAGGAGGCCGGCGGTGGGGTCGAGCTGGGTGAAGAAGTTCTTGGCGATGGTCGGAGCGACGGCGCCGTAGATGAAGAAGTCGTACCATTCGAAGGCCGTGCCTGTGGACGACGCCAGCACGACCGTACGCATCGGCGTCGCGGCTTTTGCTGGCGATCCCGTGGCGACAGTCTCCATTCCCGGCCCTCCCTGACCTTATTGGGATGCCAGACCTGCACCAGTTTCCCAGCCGCCGCCAGAGGTCAGGTCGCCAAACCCGGCAGCGTAGCGCCGCTTACACACGGCGTTGTTTTCAGGCGCCGCATTGAAAATCCGGGCGGTGTCGGCCTAACTCGCCTCACAGCACTTTTTCGAGGACGCCCGTGAAAGCCATTGCGAAGTATGTCCTGGCGGCAGGCGCCGCTCTTGCGCTGGCCGCCCTGCCGATCGTCGCGCAGAGCGTGCCGGCGTTGCGCTCGGAGCCGGATCCCATTGCGGCGGCCCCTGCCCTGCCCACACCGAGGGACGTCGCCTATCCGGGCATCATCAGGCTGGAGGTCGACACGACCGATCTCGACCGGCGCATCTGGCGGATCAGGCAGAGCATTCCGGTGTCGCGGCCGGGGCCGCTGACGCTGCTCTATTCCGAATGGATCATGGGCAACCATGCACCGCGCGGGCCGATCTACAATTATGCAGGCCTGAAGTTCACGGCGAACGGCAAGGTTCTGAACTGGCATCGCGACCCGGCGGACGTCTATGCCTTCCACGTCGACGTGCCGGCGGGCGCGAAGTCAGTGGACGTCGAGGCGCAGTTCCTGACGCCGATCGAGGCGGCGCAGGGACCGATCATGGTGACGCCGGAAATGCTGCGGCTGAACTGGTATGTCGCGGCGCTCTATCCGGCGGGCCACTATGCGCGACGCGTGAATTTCGACGTGACGGTGAAGCTGCCGCCGGGATGGGACTATGCGACGGCGCTGGAGACAGCGTCTTCGAGCGGCGGCATGGTGAAGTTCAAGACGGCGTCGTGGGAGACGGTGATCGATTCACCGCTGTTCGCCGGCAGGTATATGCGGAAGTTCGACCTTGATCCGGGCGGCCGCTCTCGCGTGACGCTGAACGCGATGGGCGACGAAGCAGGTGATGTGAATCCGCCGGACAGCGTGATCGAGATCCACCGCAACCTTGTGAAGCAGGCGGACAAGCTGTTCGGGGCGCGGCACTTTGATCACTACGACTTCCTGCTGTCGGTGAGCGACAAGCTGGCGACGGCCGGCATCGAGCACCAGCGTTCGAGCGACAACGGCGTGCGTGGCGGATACTTCAAGCAGTGGGACTCGGGGTTCGTCAGCAAGGACCTGCTGGCGCATGAGTACACGCACTCGTGGAACGGAAAATACCGGCGTCCGGCGGATCTCTTCACCGCCAACTTCAATACGCCGATGCGCAACAGCCTGCTGTGGGTCTATGAGGGCCAGACGCAGTACTGGGGCCATGTACTGGCGGCGCGGTCGGGGTTCGTTTCGAAGCAGGAGGCGCTGGACCTGATCGCCAACAACGCAGCGACCTATGACACGCGCACCGGGCGCAACTGGCGCCCGCTGGCGGATACGACGCTCGATCCGGTGATCGCGGCGCGGCGCTCCCTGCCCTGGCAGAACTGGCAGCGCAGCGAGGACTATTATTCCGAAGGCCAGCTCATCTGGATGGATGTCGACACGCTGATCCGCGAGCGGTCGAAGGGCGTGCGGTCGCTGGACGATTTCGCAAGGGCTTTCTTCGGCGTGAACGACGGCGACTGGGGAACGCTGCCTTACACGCGGAAGGATCTCGTCGCGGCGCTCAACAAGGTCGAGCCGTATGATTGGGAGACTTTTTTTAGGGAGCGCGTCGATTCCGTGTCGCCCAAGGCGCCGCTGGCGGGCGTCGAACGCGGCGGCTACCGGCTGGTGTGGTCGGAGACGCCGAACGAGGTGTGGCGCGGCGGCGAAGCACGGGTGCGAACCGTGAACCTGCTCTATTCGATCGGGCTGGCGGCGGATGCGACCGGCAAGATCACACTGGTTCAGTGGGACGGGCCGGCATTCAAAGCCGGCCTGACGACGGCAGTGACTATCACCGGCGTCAACGGCGAGGCCTATTCTGTCGACAGGCTGCGCGAGGCGGTGGCGACATCGAGGACCACGCCGGTCGAGCTGCAGACACGCAGCGGCGATGTGCTGAAGACGGTGAAGCTCGACTATCGCGGCGGCCATCGCTATCCGAAGCTGGAGCGGATAGCGGGCAAGCCCGCGTATATCGACGATATCCTTGCGGCGCGGTGAGCTGTGTCCTCCCCCGAACCGGGGGAGGAGCAACGTTCCCTATCGGTGGGGCGGTCGAGATCAGGCGGGGACGGTCTGTCCGCGCTCACCAGTGAGGGCGGTCCCCCACCCACTCCGTGGTGTTGAAACGTCGTGCCTGCAGCGCCTCCCCCGTTCGGGGGAAGAGGGCGTCTGTGCCTGTTAGTTTGATCTAGCCGGCTGCGGCGACGGAGGGAAAAACGCGCCGACGAGGCCTGCGTATTGCGTCGGGCTGGCGTAGCCTTCCGCCGAGACGGCTGCGACGCCGAAGAAGTGATCGTCGAGCACGACGTCCTTCACGATGAATTCTGTTGCGTCGGCGGGAACATCGACGCTCGCCTGCCAGACTGGCGAAGTCGTGTCGCGCCACCAGATCCGGTATTTCGCGGCGCCCGGCGCGGCGGTCCAGCGGACGGTCGTGTCGACCGTGAGCGCGCCCTGCACGGTGACTTCGAGCGGAGGCGGCGGCGCCGAGGCAAGGCTTGCCAGCGTCATTGCATTGAGGCGCGTCACGCGGGCGAGATAGGCGAAGTCGACGTATTCGATGGTGTCGCCGTAGAAGACGCCGTTCTCGGTGCGGACATTCTGGTGCTGGTGGTTCCAGT
>DATBNA010000163.1:0-6974 GCA_036554545.1 Hyphomonadaceae bacterium | reverse complement strand
GGCCAGCACCTTGCCACGCTCCACGCCCCACTGGTCGAACGGGTTGATGCCCCAGAGGATGCCGGCGGCAAACGTGCGGTGCTCGTAGAGCGCTATCAGCGCGCCGACGCTTTCCGGCGAGAGATCGCTCAGCAGGATCGTTGTCGAGCCGCGACCGCCCGGCATGTCCATATGGTGCGACTGAGCTTTCGCTTTCTCCGGCGTCATCCCCTTCGCCAGCAGATCCTTCTCGGCAACAGCCGCCGAACGGCCTGCAAGCAATCCCTCAGCCTGCGCAAACGCGTTGGCCAGCAGCGCCCGCCCGCGCTCCTTGTCGCCCGCGCCCGCACTGAGCGCGCCGACGAATTCGATCGCGCTCTGCCGCGTGCCCTGGTGCAACAGCTGGTGGAAAGAATGCTGACCCAGCGTGCCGACCGATCCCCACACGATCGGCGCCGTCGCTCCGACAAGTCCGCCAGCCGAGTCCGCCGCGCTCTTGCCGTTCGACTCCATCTCGAGCTGCTGCAGGAAGTCCGGCAGCTTCCGCAGACGGTGCGCATAGGCCAGCACCGTCCGGCTCGGAATGCTTAAGCCCGAGTGCAGGAACACATCCATCATGGCGAGCCGCGCCGGCGTATTCGAAGCCAGCGGCGTATCGCGGAAATGCACATCCATTTCGGCACCGCCCTTGAGGAAGCGCGTCCACACATCCGCACCCAGCGCGATGTGCAGCGACAGCCCTACCGACGACCAGACCGAATACCGGCCGCCGACAGACTCATCCATCGGGAAGATGCGGTCATCCGCGGCGCCCCAGGCCTTGGCCTTGTCCGGCGCGGACGACACCGCTGCTAGATGGTTGTTCGCTTCCTTTTCGCCCAGCGCCTTCACCAGCCAGTCGCGCGCCAGTTTGGCGTTCGATGCCGTCTCCGGCGTCTTGAAGGATTTCGACACGACAATCGCCAGCGTCGTCTTTGCATCGAGCCCGCGCGTCGCCTCCGCAAAGTCCTCCGGATCGACGTTGGAGCAGAAGCGGATCTCGATCTCGTCGCCATAGCTGCGCAGCGCGTCCCAGATCAGGCGCGGCCCAAGGTCCGATCCGCCGATGCCGATGTGCAGGATGGTCTTCACCGCGAAGCCGAGCCCGCCCCCGGCAGCCTTCCTCGCGAACGCGGCAGCCTTGTCCGCCTCGCGCGCCATCGCCTCTGCCGCCGGAATACCCCCGCCGCCGCCGCGCAGCGCCCAGTGCAGCGCCGGACGGTTCTCCGACGCATTGACGATCCGCCCCGCGAACAGGTCGCCGATCTTCGCCTTCAGCCCGCGCTCTTCCGCGAAGGCCTGCATCGCCTTCATGACGCCATGGTCGATCGGCTGCTTGCCGACGTCCGCCTCGAGATGCGGAGCGGTCCACACGAAGGCGCCCGCATCTGTCCGCGCCGCCAGCACCTTCAGGTCCGCCGCGCCGATCCGCCGTGCTTCGGCCTCGACCTGCTTCCAGCTAGCGAGCGGCATGTGCGATTTTCCTTGCGGCGCGTTCGGTTCTGGAGGATTTGCCTGCCGAAGCGATCGGCCAGCCCGGGCCCTCCGGGACCATGTCTAGCGGCGTTTCGGGGCAGAATAGAACCATGCAGGCTAAATATCTGATTCCGATGATCTTTGGCGCATTGCTCGCCGCCTGCGATGGATCGCAGACAGCGCCCGCCCCAGAAGCCCCGGACGCGCCGGCCGTTCCTGTTCCAACCCTTGCCGAACTCCCTGCCCCCTGGAACGCCGCCGACCTCGGCAACGGCCCATCCGTCTTCGCCAAATGCCGCGCCTGCCACTCGGTGGTTGCGAAGGAAGGCAACAAAGTCGGGCCCAACCTTCACGGCGTCTTCGATCGCCATCCGGCTACGGCTCCGAAGTTCAACTATTCGCCCGCGCTCAAGGCCTTCGCCGAGGAGCGCTGGACGCCGGAGCTGATCGATCACTGGCTGCAGAAGCCGAAGGATTTCCTGCCCGGCAACGGCATGTTTTTCGACGGCATCGCGAAGGAAGAAGACCGCCGCGATCTCATCGCCTGGCTGCTGATCGAGACCCGCAGATAGTCAGAACCGAAGCCGCCCGGTCAGCACAGCGCCCTTCTCGTCGAACTGGCCGGATATCTCCTCGCGCCAGCCGACGCCGACAGCAACCGGACCAAAATCGTAGAGCACGCCTGCCTCTGCCTTCGCGGACAGCGCACCATCGCCTTCTTCATGCCAGGCTTTCACCAGCAGGTTCCAGCCGGGTGCAAACTCGAAGCCGGCCGCAGCCTCCACGAGTCCGCGCTCACAATCCTCGCCGCGCGCACGCCACGCGCCTTCGACATTGACGAAGCCTTCGCCGCCGCCGATTGCAAACGAAGTCCCGATCGCCGTGCGCGCTTCGTAGCCGTTGCTCGTGCATTCCGGACCATCGAGCGCCTCGCCGCCCAGATACGACGCCATGACGGAGAACGAGGCGCGGTCGCCCAGCGCGAACGATTTCTGCAATCCGGCGCGAAAGGCTGTGCGATCATCGAACGTCTCGGTCAGCCTGACTTCGCCCTCGACCTTGAGGTTGACGCCCCAGCCGCCGCCGAAACCTGTTTCGACATAGTCATCGGCGCGCCATGTTTCCCCGAAGTCGCCGGTCGCGTGTGAAACCGTCGCGATCCATTGCTGTGCCCCAGGCGCCTGCGTCCATGCGCCCGCAAACGCAGGCTCAGCCAGCGGCGCAGCGCCCGATATGACGAAAAGCCAGCGTACGCTGGCAAGCCCCCCACCCATTCCCCAACCCTTCCCCTCAACCCATGCTACGTATCGTACCCCGGAGACTCCCGGTCAAGCTTCCGCAGGCAACCCGGCCAGGCCAGCATCGCGCCCATGCCGCGCGTTGCCTCCTGCTGCATCTTCACGGTTTCGATTGCCGCATCGGGCGCCATGCGCAGATGCTCGCGGCCCTGCGCCGAGGCGAAAACCTGAATCTGGCAGGCGCGCTCAAGGAAGAAGATGTTCAGCCAGCACTGCGAGGCGGTCTCTCCGACCGCCAGCGTGCCGTGGTTCCACAGCAGCATCGATGTCTTGTTGCCGAGGTCCTTCACCAGCCGCGAACGCTCGTCGAGGTCGAGCGCGATGCCTTCATACTCGTGATAGGCAAGGTTCGGCAGCACGGCGAGCGCCTGCTGGCTGATCGGCAACAGGCCTTCCTTCGTCGACGCCACCGCGATGCCAGCATCGGTGTGGACGTGCAGCACGAATTTCGCATCCTCGCGCGCCGCATGGATCGCCGAGTGGATCGTGAATCCTGCCGGGTTCACGAAATACTCGGTCGGCTCGACGATGTTGCCGTCGAGATCGACCTTCACCAGAGAGGACGCCGTGATCTCATTGAAGAAGTAGCCATAAGGATTGATCAGGAAGTGGTGCTCGGGGCCCGGGACCCGCGCGGAGATGTGGGTGAAGATCATGTCGTCCCAGCCATAGAGCGCCACCAGCCGATAGAGCGCCGCCAGGTCCTTGCGCACCTGCCATTCTTCGGTGCTGACGCGGCTTTTGAGGCTCACGGACTTCAGGTCATCGGCCATGGCATGTCTCCGGCATTCCGAGCTTCTGACAGACTATAACCCCCGGCCCGGCTTGTCATTCCGCCCTGCCAGACTGGTCATTCGGTCGCCATTTACCGGATTTGGCTCTAAAGAGACCCAGAATGAGCGCCAGCGCCCCAAGAATCCACTTCACTGCGTCGGCGAAGCCGGAGGCCCAGCAGGCCCTCGAGCGCATGGTCCGCCGCTATGGGCAACATGACGCGGGGGCAGCGGAAGTGATTGTCGCCCTGGGCGGCGATGGCTGGATGCTGGACACGCTCCGGGCCCGTTTCGCCGACCGCCTGCCGGTCTATGGCATGCACCGCGGCACGGTCGGTTTCCTGATGAACGACTACTCGGAGGACGACCTGCCGGCCCGGCTCGACGCCGCGGTCCGCGCCCAGATTCACGCCTTGGAGATGAAGGCCACGACGGTCGATGGAAAAACCTCGACCCTGCTGGCCATCAACGAGGTCTCGCTGCTCCGCCAGTCATCGCAGACGGCCAAGCTGCGTGTCATCGTCGATGGCAAGGAAAGGCTGCCGGAGCTCGCGGCCGACGGCATCCTTGTGGCGACGCCTGCCGGGTCCACCGCGTACAACCTCTCGGCCCACGGCCCCATCCTGCCAATCGGCGCCAATCTTCTGGCGCTGACCCCGATTTCACCCTTCCGCCCCCGCCGCTGGCGTGGCGCTCTCCTGCGCGAGGATGCAGAAGTCATCGTCGAAGTGCTGGAGCCCGATCGCCGGCCGGTGGCCGCCTCGGCAGACACCCAGGAAGTCCGCGATGTCGTGAAGGTCGAGATCCGCGAGGACCGCTCCAAACCCCTCACAATGCTGTTTGACGAGGGCCACGCCCTCGACGAGCGCATCCTGCGCGAACAGTTTTCGCTCTAAAGTCAAAGCCCCCGGGTCGTGAGTCCGTCGCTTGCGCTGGGCTGTGGCCGACTCACGGCCAAGCGTTTATTAACGATCACCGGCACAGATTTGCCGGATCGTGAATTGCCGCCGCAGCGCTGCGATGGAGAGACCATGGCCCGGCAGAAACCCATCGAGGTGATCACGCCTCCCAACATGCTGAAGGCCAAGATCGGCGGTCCTTTGCCGGCGCTCGACCAGAACGCCATCGCGCGCGCCGAGGCCGCGCTTGAGAAACTGTCCGACCAGTTCGGCGACTGGGTCAACGAGGAAGTCGCCAAGCTGTCGGAAGCCTGGGCGAACTATGAGAAGGCGCCGGGCGCGCGCCCCGCAAAATACGAACTTCACCGCCGCTCGCACGACCTCAAGGGCCTCGCGCCGACCTATGGCTATCCGCTCGTCGGCCGCATCTGCGCATCGCTCTGCAAGCTGACCGGCGACGAACATGGCGACATCAACGCGCCTGTCACGCTGCTGAAGGCGCATGTCGATGCAGTGAAGGCTGCTGTCAGCGGCAAGATCATGGGCGCCGACCATCCTGTCGGCCTCGCCCTCGCCACCGAACTCGAGACGCAGACCAGGGCGCTTATTGCGGCGCTGCCGTCACCGGAACCGCCGCCGAAGACCTAGCTCGCTGTTGGCCGGACCTGTCCGCTTATTTCGCCCGAGCCGAACCTGTCGGTGTGAACGTTCAGCACCACCGACCCCGACGCCATCGCCGCCAGGAATGCGTCGAAGGAAAGGTCCGACTTCAGCAGCTCTGCGCCGGCGGCATAGGAATAGTCCTTCATCGTGACATTGAAGCCGGCCGGCGTTTCCACATAACCCGGTCCGAATGGCGCCGGCAGCACCAGCACGACTTCGTCGTTGGGAAGATAGTTGTGCAGGTGGATCGGTCCCATGGGCCGGGCAACCAGTCCATCGGCAAGATCAGCGATCCTGAGCCCGGTGAACTCCATCGTCATGTCGACGGTCTTCTTTTCCGTGTCGACAACGATGCGCGCCGTTCCTGTCGCTTTCGATCCCGTCTTCGAGGTTTCCACATCGCCTGAGAGCTTCGCGGTGAACGCCTTCTCGGCCGCGAACGCCGGCAATGCGGCGAAAGCCGAAACGGCGGCGACGAAAACGATACGCTTGAGCATGCGGATCCCTGACCCGTTGATCTGGGAGATATTCACTGCCAAGGTTGGCGTAGCAACCGCGCACAAGATGTGGATTTGCGGGCCGTGACCGGGGTCAGCCCATCACTTCCTTGATGCGCTCCTCGGTGAGGCCATAGCCCGCCTCGGCCGGAATGATCAGCACCTTGCCGCCGTCGCGCTCGCCGATCACCGGTTCGACCGTCACGACCTTGCGGCCGCGCGCCGCCTGCTCCGCTTCCGCCGCCGTCGCCGACTTTGCCAGCATCTGCAGGTTGAGCCGCGTCGGGAACATCAGCTTCGCCTCGCCCTGCTTGCGCCGCTCGATCAGCTCCAGCGGGTTCACCCACGAATGATCCACCGCCTCGCGGCCGTCATGGCGGACCACCTGTCCTTCCGGCGCGTTCACCAGGAAGAAGTGCGTGTCGAAGCGGCGCGGCTCGAAGCTCGGCGTGATCCAGTGCGCGAACGGCACGAGGCGATCCAGCGTCAGCCGCATCCCTGCATCGCGCACGATCTTCAGGAACAGCCCGGGATCCTTCTCGACGGCTTCACGCATCGCATCGAACCCGGCGCATTCATCTCCGCTTAGGAGTTTGCCGCCGCGTGTCGCCAGGATGAGGCCGGACTCCTCAAACACTTCCCGCGCGGCCGCAATCCTTAAGGCTCGCTCCTCGTGCGCGTAGTTACCGTCTGATAAATCATCCCACGCCGGGTCCGCATCGGCCGCTGCAACCTTGCCTCCCGGAAATACCCAGGCGCTCGCGCCGAACGCCATGCCGGCGCTACGGCGAACCATCAGCACTTCCAGCCCTGCGCCGTCGCGCACGAGCAGCACGGTCGAGGCAGGTTTCGGGGCGTCCGTACCCGTGGTCATGTCTTCTTAACCCTGATGAATCGTCTGCGTAGACGCATGCCCGATTTCCTCGAAATTCACCATTCCAGCTTCGGCCAGCCTTCAGCCGCCTCTGCTATCCCGGACCACAGATCAGCACCTCAACCGGGACCTAGCAATGACCCAGGCGCGCGCCTCTCATCTGCGGCTTGTCATAAACGAGCCGGCGCCTCCCGTGGTGCGCCTGCCGCGTCTGCGGTTCAAGCCGATCGTGCGGCTTGCCGATGGGGCAGCCTTCGGCATGCACGCCGAAACCGATATTTCCTTCGAGGACACCTTCCAGCAGCGTCACCTGTCGGACGCCGCCCATCCGTCGTCGGCCGCCTGGCTCGGCGAACTGATGGAGCGCGCAGGCCGCCTTGCCCAGGATACCGCAACGACTCTGCGTCCGATCTCGATCACCTGCCCGATGGCGGCCCTGTCCGATCCCGACTCGGCCATGGCCGCCGAAGCCGGCG
>DATBNA010000140.1:0-4137 GCA_036554545.1 Hyphomonadaceae bacterium | reverse complement strand
CCGAAATCGCCGCCTTCATGCCTTTGGACATCGGGCGGAAGGTGATCATCACCTGGCGGCCATCGTCGGTGACTGAAGCGTAGGTCTCGCCGCTGTGGAACTTGTTCTCGAAGTGCGTCGTCAGTCGTTCGATCTCTTCGGGCGGCGCATCGGGCACGAGGCGCTTGACGGTCTCCTCGATCGACTGCCGGTAAGTCATGCCGGCGTCCATGTCGGCGTACATGCGCGCGAAGCGGCGGCGCGTGACCGAGTTCATGTAGATCGGATTGGCGTTGCTGTCGTAGATGGCGATGCCGTCGCCCAGCGCGTCAAGCGCTTCGACAAGCGTCTCCATGTCCAGTGAACTGGCTTCGTTTGTCGTCACGCGGATCGTCTCCCCCTCCGCGTCCCCCCGGACGAAGCATGGGGTAAACCCTAGGGACAAAAGGGTTAAAGCTTTATGTGCCATAACGAATTATGGCCCGGTACCACTGCATTATCTGAATGATCAGCCGGCTTTGGCGAGCGGCGATGCCGCCTGCAACGGCGCACCGCTGCGAACACGTGCGATCTCTGCAAGGAGATCGCGCTCCGCCAACGGCTTGGACAGGTAACCGTTCATCCCCATGCCGAGATAGCGCTCGCGATCGCCGCTCATGGCGTCGGCGGTGAGAGCGATGACGGGAATATCCTTCCAGGAGTCCGCCGACGCGCGGATGTGCTGGATGCAGGTGGGGCCGTCCATCACCGGCATATGCATGTCGAGCAGGACGAGGTCGAAGGACTCGCGCTTGAGCGCGTCGATCGCATCGGCGCCGTTCACAGCCTCGACGATGCGCATGTTGAACGGGCGCAGGAAGAGGGCGGCGACCTGGCGGTTGATCGGCTGGTCGTCGACGAGAAGGATACGGAGATTGCTCTGCTTCAGAGACTCGCGGATATCGCCGTGCTCCGGGCGCGCGTGAATGCCAGCCTCGGGCTGGCTCCTGGCGGGGGCGCCCCGGAAGGAGACGCGGAATGTCGATCCGCGTCCGGGCTCGCTGGTGGCGGTGGCGGCGCCGCCCATCAGTTCGGCAAGGCGGCGCGTGATCGACAGGCCAAGGCCCGTGCCGCCGTGGGCGCGCTGGATGGTTTCGTCGGCTTGCGCGAACGGTTTGAACAGGCGGGCCAGCGTATCGGCATCCATGCCGGGCCCGGTGTCCGTGACGCGCACGTCGACAAGGAAGGCGCCGTCCGCGAGGCCCTTTGCGCTGGCGAAGATGTCGACGCGGCCCTGCTGCGTGAACTTGATGGCGTTGGAGACGAGGTTCGACACGCACTGCTGCACGCGCACCGTGTCGAAGGAGAGGTAGGCGGGCAGATCGGCATCGAAGGCGAGCGAGATTTCGAGGCCTTTTTCCTCCGCGCGCGGCTTCCACAGGCGGAGCTGGCGGCGGAGCATGTGATGGATGCTGGCGTCGGTCGGCACGATGTCGAACTTGCCGGCTTCGATCTTCGAGAGGTCGAGCACGTCGTTCAGCAGCGCCATCAGCGTCTTGCCGGATTCGAGAATGGTGGTGACGAATTCACGCTGCTGCTTGTCGAGATCAGTGCCTTCGAGCACCTGCGCCATGCCCATGATGCCGTTGAGCGGCGTGCGGATCTCGTGACTCATGTTCGCGAGGAAGGATGACTTCGAGTGGCTGGCGGCCTCGGCTGCCTTCTTCGCCTTCTCGAGTTCGCGCTCGCGCCGGCGCAGGTCGGTGACGTCGATCGAGATGCCGGCTTTCTTCCCGCCGGACATCTGCCGGAAGGTGGCGAGGACGGTGCGGCCGTCCTCGGTCTTCGTCATGTAGGTCTCGCCGGACTTGAACTTGTCGTAGTGACCCAGCGCCAATTCGTGGATTTCAGCGTCGGGGGCATCGGGGAGGGATTGCCTGAACTGGGCGGTCAGCGCTTCAAGATGCGTCAGGCCATCGGCCATGCCCTGATAGTAGGTGCGGAAGCGGCGGTAGGCGACTTCGTTGGCGAAAAGCTGCCGGTCGTCGGGGCCATAAATGGCGATACCGTCGTTGAGCGCCTGAAGCGCTTCGAGCACGGTCTCGACGTCGAGCTCGCTTGGGCCGGCCATGGCTTCCCCGCTCACACCCTGGTTCATGCCGGGCGCATAATTGCGTGCAATATGCACGACCAAGGTTAAGGCTTGATTTTCCGGGGGAAGGGCGGGCGTTTGCCGTCGCGTCCTAGCCCGGCTTGCGGGTAGAGCAGGTAGCGGCGGCGCGGCGGACAGCGCGCAGATCGGACATCAGGGAGACCCAGCGATTTGCGCCGATGGCGTCGACGAGCTCCGCCTGGACGCGAGCCCAGGCAGGCGTAGCGGAGTCGAGCAGCGAACGGCCCGAATGGGTCAGACTGAGCAGGCGCTGGCGGCGGTCCTCTCCGCGCTCGACGGTGATGAGATTCTGATCGGCCAGAGGACGAATGGCGCGCGGAACGCCCGAGGCGTCCATGCCGAGCACGTCAGCGAGGGCGCCGACGGTCATCGGCCCCATATTGGCGAGCGTCATCATCAGGTTGAACTGGTGGCCGGTCAGGCCGTAGGCGGCCAGCGCAGGATCGTAGGCCGAGACCACGGCGCGCGAGGCTTTGGCGACATGGCGCAGGATGCAGGCGTCCGGCGAGGTCGGCGACGGATCGCCAACGTCCTGGGTTTCCCGTTTTGGGGCTGAGGAGGTGCGTGACACGTACTGATCCGGCATTCCGACTTGCCCTGATTGCTCCGAGGCAATCATTTCCCCCAGCACCGAGGTAGCTGGGGCGAGCTTGCCCGTCAACGCCGTCCTGCAAGCCATACGCCTGCAAGCACCAGCGCCGCTCCGGCAAGCTGAACCAGGGTAAGCGTTTCCCCGAACAGCGGCCACGCGACAAGCCCGGCTGCGACAGGCTGGATCAGCAGGATGATGCCGGCGAGCGCGGCGGGCGTACGGCCAACGCCCGCGACAATGAGGCCCTGTCCGAGGACGTGGGCGACGATCGCGAGGAAGAGCGGGGCGATGAACCAGGAGGGTTCGGGCGGAACAAGCGGTTCCTGCCGGGCGAGCGAGGCAAGGAAGGAGACGACGAGCGTCGTCGCGGTCGACCAGAAGAGGACCTGCATCGCGCCTTCGGTGCGGCGCGCCAGCTTGGCGAAGAAGAGGTAGAGCCCAACCATCACCGCGGCGATCAAGGCCAGAATGTCGCCCGCCAGGGCGCCGGCGTCATCGCCTTCGGCGCCGCGCGACAGCAACAGTGCGCCGAGCAGGGCAATCGCCAGCGCCGCCGGCCAGATCTTCGCGGGACGCTCCTTGAGGACCAGCCAGGCGACGAGGCCGACGGCGGCGTTGCCCAGATTGACGATGAAGGTCGCGTTGGCGACCGACGTCATCACCAGCGAGGCATGCCAGAAGGTGATGTCGAGGCCGAAGAACGCGCCTGCGACCAGCGCCATCAGCGAAGGCCGGCCGAGCTTGCCGCCCTGTGAATAAATCACGGCGGCGATGAGCGGCAGGGAGAAAAAGAAGCGCCAGAAGGCGGTGGCCTGCGGTTCAAATTCGGAAAGCCGCAGGCCGATCGGGGCAAAACCGATGGCAATGGCGCCCGCCAGCATCATCATCGGGCCAATCCAGCTGCGGGTCGGCGCTGCGGTTGCGGCGGGAGAGGTCAAGCAGGCAATCCGATGCGGGCGCGAATTTCGGCGGGAGTTACGCCCTGATCGCGCAGCGCGGCAAGCGTCAGCGATTGGTCGCGCTTGGCGTAGCGTTTGCCGTCGGGTCCGACGAGCAGTCTGTGGTGCCGATAAACTGGCGTTGGCAGATTAAGCAGCTTCTGAAGCAACACATGCACATGCGTGGAACTGCGCAGGTCTTCTCCACGGATGATGTGACTCACACGTTGCAGCGCATCATCGTGCACGACTGCGATGTGATAGCTCGCCGGCGTATCCTTGCGTCCGAGAATCACATCGCCAAGAGATTCTGGATGCGCTGCAACGATATGTTCTTCATCCGATCCGTCGCGCTGCTCGACGAAAACCAGTTGCGCGAATTCTTCGCCTAGCAGGTCTTGTGAATATCTCATCGAGAGTCGCCACGCGTAGGAATCGCCGCGCGCGATGCGCATTTCTTCTTCGTCTGAACTCAT
>DATBNA010000120.1:0-9280 GCA_036554545.1 Hyphomonadaceae bacterium | reverse complement strand
GTAGTCGTCGGCGCGATCATCACCGTTGGCACGGCCATTCCGGTCTTCGCCCAGATGCGAAAGCACCCGAAAGGGCTGCACATCCTCTTCTTTGCCGAGATGTGGGAGCGGTTCTCGTACTATGGCATGCGATCGATCCTGATCTTCTATCTCACGCAGCATTTCCTGTTTTCGGACCAGTTCTCCGGCTCGCAGTACGGCGCATATACGTCCCTCGTCTATCTGGTTCCGCTGATCGGCGGCATTCTCGCCGACCGATATCTCGGCACCAAGAAAGCGATCGCCTTCGGCGCGCTGCTGCTGGTCGCCGGGCACCTGGCCATGGCGATTGAAGGCAAACCTGCCGTGCAGACGCTGTCCTATCAGGGCCAGGAATACCGCTTCGAAGTCGAGGGCCGGGCGGACGCGCGCCGTGTATTCCTGCCAATCGGCGGCGAGCGCTGCGAGCTCAATCCGGCCGACAATTCGACATCGACCTGCACCATCAAGCCCAATCCGGATGGCGCGCTCGTCTTCTCTGGCCTGCCTGCGACCTCGCCCCTGCCGGCGACCATTCCCCAGGCCGATTACACATTCGATGTTGCGGAGCGGAACCCGTTCTTCGTCGGCGTTTTCTATCTCGCGCTTTCACTGATCATCGTTGGCGTCGGATTCCTCAAGGGGAATATTTCGGCGATCGTCGGCCAGCTCTATCCGCAGGGTGATCCGCGGCGCGATCCGGGCTTCACGCTGTATTACTACGGCATCAATCTCGGGGCATTCTGGGCGAGCGCCTTCTGCGGCCTGCTGGGACAGACCGTCGGCTGGTGGGCTGGCTTCGGCCTCGCCGGCGTCGGCATGGCCTTCGGCTGGCTGGTATTCACGCGCCGTCGCCTGCTGTTCTGGACCAAAGGACCGGCGCAGCTTCCCGATGAGGTCGGCAATCCGCCGGAGCCGGAAAAGCTCAAGGCGCCGGCCCTCTTCGGCCTCAGCCGCGAAGCGGTCATCTACATCTGCGGCATTCTCGGCGTAGGCGTGGTCTGGTTGCTGGTGCAATCGCCGCCGGCCGAAATCCTCGCCGCGCTCAACGCGTTTGCCGAGCAGTATCTTGGTTTCCTGGGCATCGGCGGCCAGCCGCACATCCATATCGCGATTGCGTTGTTGATCGGCTCCATCGCCGTGCTGACGTACATCTTCTTCATGATGACGAAACTGACGAGCGTCGAGGCGCAGAGGCTCTGTCTTGCGCTAATCCTTGTCGCAGCCGCCACCGTGTTCTGGACTCTGTTCGAACAGGCGGGCTCTTCGCTCAGCCTGTTCGCCGATCGAAACACGCAGCTTCCCAGCGATGGCTTCTTCACCATCACCGCCGCTCAGACGCAGACGTTCAACGCCGGGTTCATCCTGCTGTTCGCCCCCGTCTTTGCGGCCCTGTGGGCGTGGCTCGGCTCAAGGAACCTTGATCCGAATCCGACGCTGAAGTTCGGTCTTGGCATCATCCAGGTCGGCATAGGCTTTTTCATGCTGGTCATCGGCGCGAACTTCGTCGATGCGCAGTTCCAGGTGCCGCTGATCTTCCTGTTGCTGCTCTATCTGTTCCACACGACAGGCGAGCTCTTCCTGTCGCCTGTTGGTCTGTCGGCAATCTCGAAATTATCGGTGATCAAGGTGCTCTCAACCATGATGGCGACGTGGTTCCTGGCATCGGCGTGGGCCCAGTATGTGGGCGGCATCATCGCGGGCCTAACGGAGACAGAGACCGTCGCCGGCGCCGCGCTGGACAACCAGGCGGCGCTCAATTCCTCGCTCAAGGTCTTCGAGATGCTTGGCTGGTGGGGCGTCGGCATCGGCGTTGTACTGGCTGCCGCGAGCTTCTTCCTGAAAGGAATGGCGCACGGCGTCTTCGAGGAGAAGCCGGAGCTGGCGAAGGGGGCCGCCACTCAGCCTGCCGAATAGGCGGGCGGAAACTCTACTGACCGCCCGCAGTACGAGTGAGGGGCAGGTTGGCCGCCAGCCAGCCTTGGCCAACGCCATCTCGTCCGCTCATGCCGTCGCCGACGTTGGTCACGAGGGCGAAGCCGGCCGAAGCAAGACGCTCTGCGGCTCGCACCGAGCGATTGCCAGACCGGCAAATCAGCGCCACCGGCTTCGTCTTGTCCCCGCCAACCGCCTCGAGCACGGCTTCGACAAAATCGCTGCGGCTACCGGAGATCAGCTTGGCGCCGGCGGGCGCGCCGGTCTGTTCCCATTCGGCCGGTTCGCGGACATCGATCAACAATGTGTCCGAACGCGAGGAGGCAAATGTTTCGCTCGACACGGTTTCGAACGCCGGCGGCAGCGTCGGCGCAACCTGCGCAAGAGCTGGGAGGCCGAGAGAACCACAGGCAAGAGCAGCAGACAGTACGAGCAATCGGAACATCCGGGTCTCCCGAGTTGAATTAGACCGCCGCGCCACCCACGGTGATTCTGTCGATCTTTATCGAGGGCTGGCCGACCCCCACCGGCACCGATTGGCCTGACTTGCCGCAAGTCCCAACGCCATCATCCATCGAGAAATCACTCCCGATCATGGAGATGTTGTTCATCACCGTCGGACCGTGCCCGATCAGGGTCGCGTTCTTCACTGGCGCGCCAACCTTGCCGTTCTCGACCATGTACGCCTCGGTGCACTGAAACACGAACTGGCCGTTGGTGATGTCCACCTGGCCGCCGCCGAAATCGACGGCCCAGATCCCGCGCTTGATCGAGCGGACGATCTCTTCGGGATCGGCTTCGCCGCCCAGCATCACCGTGTTGGTCATCCGCGGCATGACGACATTAGCGTAGCTTTCGCGGCGGCCATTGCCAGTTGGCTGCACGCCCATCAGGCGTGCATTCTGCCGGTCCTGCATGTAGCCGACCAGCCGGCCGTCCTCGACCAGGACGTTGCGTTGCGTCTGTGTGCCTTCATCGTCGAACGACAGCGAGCCGCGACGGTTGGCGATCGTGCCGTCATCTACGATGGTGACGCCCTTGGCCATCACCTGCTCGCCGATACGGTTCGAATAGACCGACGATCCCTTGCGGTTGAAGTCGCCCTCGAGACCATGCCCGACAGCTTCGTGCAGCAGTACGCCGGTCCAGCCCGGCCCCAGCGCCACTTCCATTTCACCTGCGGGAGCGGGAATCGCATCGAGGTTGATCTCGGCCTTGCGCAGCGCACGCTCCGCAAGCCCCTTCCAGCGATCGGGCTGGATCCATTCGTCATAGGCGGCGCGACCGCCTGCGCCGGCCGAGCCTGTCTCGCGACGTCCGTCCTTCTCCATGGTGACGGCGATGTTCAGTCGCACCAGCGGGCGCCCTTCCGCGACGCTGGCGCCGCCAGAGCGGATGATTTCAACGGCCGTTCGCGAACCTGCGAGCGACACCGACACCTGGACGACACGCGGATCCCGCGCACGGCACCAGGCATCGATCTCTGCAAGCAGTCCGGTCTTGGTGACGAAGTCGGGCGCTGAGGTCGGATCGACGTCCGCATAGAGCTGCCGGTTCACCGGCGTCGGGCCAACGGCGAGTGTTCCTGAGCGTCCGCGCTTGGCCGCCGATGCCGCCGTCGCTGCACGCCTTAGCGCCGCCTCGGATACTTCACTGGCATGCGCATATCCTGTGGTCTCTCCCGAGACGACGCGCAGGCCAAATCCCTGGCCGCTGTCGTAAGACGCCGACTTCAGCCGGCCGTCGTCGAACAGGAAGCTTTCGGAGCGCACAGACTCGACAAAGATTTCGCCGTCGTCGGCGCCCGCCAAAGCTTCATCGAGAATGCTGGCGGCCTTGAATGTCCCCACGCCGGCTTCCTCGATCAGGCTGTGGCTCTTCATACGATTACCTCGGCTTCCGGCACGCGCAGGGCGCACGCTCCTTCCCTAGATAGGGCGAGGAAAGGGCAAATGACAGCGTGAATACTCGACCAGACTCAGCCCGGCGCCGCAACCACCGAGAACCGCTCGAGCTGCTTTGAAGCCAGTTCGAAATCCGGCCGCGCAGCCAGCGCCCTGCGGAAGTCTTCATACGCGGTCTGGATGTCGCCCAGCCGCTCATGGCACAGGGCGCGATTGTAGTAGCCGATCGCCTTGGCATCGGCCGAGTCGGTGCCCACGCCCTCGTTGAGGGCTACCAGCGCCTCCTGGTAACGGCCAAGGCTATAGAGCGCGGCCCCCAGGTTCACCTTCGACTCGAGAAGCTCGGGCATCAGCCGAATGCTTTTCTGGTAGTCGGCCAGCGCCTTTTCGAAGCGGCCTTCGCGCATGTGAAGGATGCCTCGATTGGTGATCGTGGCGGCCCGATCCCTCTTGGTCAGCAACTCCTGTTCGAGCGCGGTATCGCAAATCTGGAGTGCTCGGGCAGCCGTGACTCGGCTGTATTCCACCGCCTCGTAACAGCTGCGGGCGAGGCCTCCGCCGAGGACGGTTACGGCTGCCTGCGCCGGCGCCGCCGCGACGGCTGCAAGTACAACGACGATCGCGGAAATCCCCAATCGAAACCGGGTGCTCATCTTCCCAACTCCATAGCGCTCTGATAGCGACCACGCGCCTTCCAGACCGAATCGCCGTCCTGCGACACTATGCTCCCGGGACGGCGGTCCGGAGTGGTGGCGGTCGGGAGCATATCACGGTAAAGCCCCGATTTCACGCATCTTGCGGAGGGCATGCACGATCATGCGCGGAGGGGCTTTGAAGCACTGGGCGCTGGCCTGCGCCAGCTTGGCGGTGACCGGTCCTGCATGGGCCACGCCGACCGACGGCGGCATCGATTTCCAGCGGCCCGCGACCGAGGTCGCGCGCGACGTGATGAACTTCCACAACGAAGTCCTCGTCATCATTGCGGCTATTACCGTTTTTGTGACCGCGCTGCTCATGTGGGTCATGATCCGCTACAACAAACGCGCGAATCCGGTCCCCCGCAAATTCAGCCACAACACGCTCGTCGAGATCCTCTGGACGGTCGTTCCGGTCCTGATCCTCGTCTACATCGCCTACAAATCCTTCCCGCTGCTCTACGAGCAGGATGTGATGCCGGAGCAGGCGGTTGAGGAGCAAATCGTCGACATCAAGGTTTACGGCCACCAGTGGTACTGGCGGTACATTTACGGCGAGGGCGACAACGTCACCGAAGTCGAGTCGCGTGTGGTTCCGGTTGAAAGCCTCAAGGCTGGCCAGATCCCGCTGCTCTCGGTGGACAACCCGATGGTCGCGCCGGTCAATCGCTATGTCAGGCTCTCGGTCACGGCGCAGGACGTCATTCACGCCTGGGCGATGCCGCAGTTCGCCATCAAGGTTGACGCCGTGCCTGGCCGCCTGAACCAGCTCTGGTTCAACGCCGAGGAGCCCGGCATCTACTTCGGCCAGTGTTCGGAGCTGTGCGGCGCAAACCACGCCTTCATGCCGATCGAGCTGCGGATCCTGCCGCAGGCACAGTATGATGAATGGCTGCGCCGCGTTCAAACCTCGGCCTCCGAGGCGCGCGCCTATCTCGACCAGGTGCAGCCCACGACGGGCTCGCAGGTCGCGGCCCGGTAAGGATCAGGGAGCAGTCTATGTCCGCTGACGCAAAGACCGCCGGGGCCCCCGATCATGGCCACGGTCATGGAGGCGGCCACGACGCGCATGACCATGCGCACGATCACCACGATCCCAAGTGGTACAGCCCCTCGCGCTGGCTGTTCTCCACCAACCACAAGGACATCGGCACGCTCTATCTCGTGTTCGCGCTCTGCGCTGGCGTTGTGGGGATGATCTTCTCCGGCATCATGCGGGTCGAACTCGCCGAGCCGGGCCTGCAGCTTTTCAACGGCACCGCCTTCGGCGGCTTCTTCGGAAATGCCGAGAACTACAACGTCATCACCACGATGCACGGTCTGATCATGATCTTCTTCATGGTCATGCCTGCGCTGATCGGCGGCTTCGGCAACTGGTTCGTGCCGCTGATGATCGGCGCACCGGACATGGCGATGCCGCGAATGAACAACATCTCGTTCTGGCTGTTGCCAGTGTCGTTCACGCTGCTGATCCTGTCGATGTTCATGCCGGGCCCTCCGGGCGCCAACGGTTTCGGCGGCGGCTGGGTTCTCTATCCGCCTCTGTCGGGCAAGGACGCGAACCCGGGCCTTGCGATGGACCTGGTGATTTTCTCGCTGCACGTGGCGGGTATCTCGTCCATCCTCGGCGCCATCAACTTCATCGTCACCATCCTCAACATGCGCGCCCCGGGCATGACGCTGCACAAGATGCCGCTGTTCGCCTGGTCGGTGCTCGTGACGGCTTTCCTGCTCGTGCTGGCCCTGCCGGTCCTCGCCGGCGCGCTGACCATGCTGCTCACCGACCGCAACTTCGGTTCGAAATTCTTCGAACCGGCCGGCGGCGGCGACCCGATCATGTTCCAGCACCTGTTCTGGTTCTTCGGCCACCCCGAAGTCTACATCATGATCCTGCCGGGCTTCGGCATCATCAGCCACGTCATCTCGACGTTTTCGAGAAAGCCGGTGTTCGGCTATCTCGGCATGGCCTACGCCATGGTCGCGATCGGCTTCATCGGGTTCATCGTGTGGGCGCACCACATGTACACGGTCGGCATGAACGTGAATCTGAAGGCCTACTTCGTGGCCGCCACGATGGTCATCGCGGTTCCGACAGGCATCAAGATCTTCTCGTGGATCGCCACGATGTGGGGCGGCTCCATCGAGTTCAAGGTGCCGATGCTCTGGGCGATCGGCTTCATCTTCCTGTTCACTGTCGGCGGCGTCACCGGCGTGGTGCTCGCCAACGCAGGCGTCGATCACGCGCTGCATGACACCTACTACGTCGTCGCGCACTTCCACTACGTGCTGTCGCTGGGCGCGGTCTTCACGCTGTTCTGCGGCTGGTACTACTGGTTCGAGAAGATGTGGGGCGTGAAGTACAACGGCGTCCTCGGCGGGCTGCACTTCTGGTTCATGTTCATCGGCTCGAACATGGTCTTCTTCCCGCAGCACTTCCTCGGCCTCAACGGCATGCCGCGCCGCTATGTCGACTACACGCCAGCGTTCCGCGAATGGCACCACTGGTCGACCATCGGTTACTATGTCGTGCTGGTCGGCATGGCGTTCTTCTTCATCGGCCTCATCGAGGCGATGATCCGCCGTCGCAAGGCAGAGGCGAACCCGTGGGGCGAAGGCGCCACGACGCTGGAGTGGACGCTGTCCTCTCCGCCGCCCTTCCACCAGTACAACGACCTTCCGCGGGTGAGATAGCAGGGCCCGCCGGCTCCGGCGCCAAGCCGGAGCGGCGGCGCAGAGACAATGTCCGACGTGAGCACCGCCAGACCCATTGCTGCCGCCGCCTCGGCGAGCGCGATGGACTATGTGCGACTGATGAAGCCGCGCGTGATGTCGCTTGTCGTCTTCACCGCGCTGGCCGGCCTCGTCGCTGCTCCCGGCGACATGCACCCCTTCACGGCGGCCGTCGCGATCCTCGCCGTGGCGCTCGGCTCCGGCGCCGCCGGCGCGCTCAACATGTGGTACGATGCCGACATCGACCGGCTGATGGCGCGTACCGCCACGCGACCGGTTCCCGCCGGCCTTGTCGCTCCGGCTGAAGCGCTCGCTTTCGGCCTCATCATGTCAGCGCTGTCGGTGACGTTGATGGCGCTCGCCGCCACGCCGCTCGCAGCATCCTTGCTTGCGTTCTCGATCTTCTTCTACGCTGTCATCTACACGATGTGGCTCAAGCGCTCGACGGCGCAAAACATCGTCATCGGCGGCGCCGCAGGGGCCTTTCCGCCGGTCATCGGCTGGGCTGCTGTTACAGGCAATGCGCCGCTTGATGCCTGGATCCTGTTCGGGCTGATCTTCCTCTGGACCCCGCCGCACTTCTGGGCGCTGTCGCTTTGGACGTCGAAGGAATACGCCCGCGCCGGCGTGCCGATGCTGCCGGTGACCAAAGGCGCGAAAGAAACTCGCCGCCAGATCCTGCTCTATACACTCGTCATGGCGCCGTTCGGTCTGGCGCCCGTCCTCACCGGCCTCGGCGGAGTGATCTATCTTGTTGTCGCCTCGCTCGGCGGCTTTGTCTTCCTGTGGAGCGCCATCCGCGTATTCACCAGCCGGGCAGGCGATGCCGATCATCGCGCCGACCTGAAGCATGCCCGCATGCTGTTCGGGATTTCGATTCTCTATCTCTTCGCACTTTTCGCCGCACTACTGCTTGAGCACGTTGCACCGCTCCGCTTTCCCGTTGGAGGGGGCGCATGATGGCTGATATCAAATCTAACCCGGCAGAAACGAAGTCGTGGCTCTACCACAGTGAAGCCCTTCCCACGGGCGAGCGCGTCACGCTCACGCCCGAGCAGACGAAGGCCCGCAAGCGCCGCGGCCAGTGGATGGCGATCGCGCTGTTCGCTTTCGTCATCGTCGTCTTCCTCATCACCATGACGAAGATGGGCGCCAGCATGCTGGTAGGTGGCGGATGACTCCCAAGGCCCGTCTCACGACGATCGCTATCTCGGGCGCTGCCGTAGCCATGCTCGGCCTGTCGTTCGCGGCCGAGCCGCTCTATTCGACGTTTTGCCGCGTCACCGGCTTTGGCGGCACGACGCAAGTCGCCACCAAGCCTTCGCGCAAGGTTCTGGATCGTGTGGTGCGCGTTCGCTTCGACGCCAATGTTGGCGATGACGCGCCGCTTCTGTTCAAGGCGGGCCAGCCGCACATGGACATAAAGGTCGGCGAAACCGTGATGACCTTCTATGAGGTCACCAATACAGCCGAGCACCCGGTCCGTGTCATGGCTTCCTATAACGTCGCCCCCAGCAAGGTCGGCGTCTACTTCCAGAAAGTCGAGTGCTTCTGCTTTAAGGAGCGGATGCTGGCGCCGGGCAAGACGGAGAAACTGCCGGTAATCTTCTACGTTTCGGCCGACATGGATGACGACCGCCTGGCCGACGACGTCAAGGGAATCACGCTTTCGTACACCTACTATTTCGCCGGGGGCGTGGGCGCCTCCGCGCGGCTTGAGGACGCATCCGCGGTCAACTAGACCCGGGTTAGGGAATTGCAGACTCGCGAGGGGTAAAGCCCGCGCAGATTTGAGGGACTGGACCATGGCCGACGCCGCCGCAGTCAAGCACGACTACCACCTGGTAAAGCCCAGTCCGTGGCCGCTGCTGGGCTCCATCGCCATGCTGGTGATGGTGCTGGGCACCGCCGGCATGCTGAAAGGCTTCTGGTTCGTGCCGAAAGGCGCGTGGTGGGGCCCGCTGCCGGGCTTCATCGCCCTGGTGTTCGTCCTCATCG
>DATBNA010000094.1:0-7865 GCA_036554545.1 Hyphomonadaceae bacterium | reverse complement strand
TCTGCGGCGGCCTTCCGGAATTCCATCGACTCGTAGTGGGCGGTAAGCTGTGGCAGGCGCTCTTCGAGCTGCCTCGCCATCCACGCTTCGTGCTCGCCTGCCTGGCCGCCATCCGGGACTTGGCCGTTGAACTTGGCGGCGGCGTACTTCGTGACACGGTTCACGAAGTTGCCGAGCACGTCGTTGAGGTCGGAGTTGATCCCGGCCTTGAAGCTCTCCCAGGTGAAGGCGGTGTCCGAGCTCTCCGGCGAGTTGGCGATGAGATACCAGCGCCAGTAGTCGCTGGGCAGCAGCTCGAGCGCCTGATCCATGAAGACGCCGCGCTTCTGGCTGGTCGAGAACTTGCCGCCATACCAGTTGAGCCAGTTGAACGCCTTGAGCTTGTCGACCAGCTTCCATGGCTCCTTCGAGCCAAGGATCGTCACCGGGAACGAGACGGTGTGGAAGGCGACGTTGTCCTTGCCCATGAACTCAACATAGGTGACGTCGCTCGCTCCCTTGTCCGTGCGCCACCAGCGCTCCCACGCGTTGGGTTGGCCGGTGGCTTCGGACCATTCGACGGTCGAGGCGATATACTCGATCGGCGCATCGAACCAGACGTAGAAGACCTTCTGCTCGAAGCCCGGGCGCGGCTTGCCATGGCGCGTGACCGGCACGCCCCAGGAAAGATCGCGGGTGATCGAGCGGTCGATCAGGCCTTCATCGAGCCATTTGTAGGCGATGGACGTGGTCAGGTGCGGCCAGTTCGCCTTGCGGGCATCGACGAACTTGCGCACCTGGTCCTGCATCTTCGTCTGCAACAGGAAAAGGTGACGCGTGTCGCGGATCTCGACATTGCGCGAGCCGGAGACTGAGGAGTACGGGTTGATGAGGTCGACCGGGTCGAGCAGCGTTCCGCAATTGTCGCACTGGTCGCCGCGGGCTTTCTCGTAGCCGCAATTGGGGCATGTGCCCTCTACATAGCGGTCCGGGAGGAAGCGTTTGTCGTCGATCGAATAGACCTGGCGCGAAGTACGCTCCTCGATCAGGCCGTTGTCTTCGAGAACGTCGGCGAAATGCTGGGTCAGCTTGCGGTTGGGTTCGTTGGAGGAACGTCCGAACCAGTCGAACGACAGCGAGAAGCCCTGCCCCACCCGCTTCTGGATCTCGTGCTGCTCGTCGCAGTATTGCCGCACGGTCTGCCCGGCCTCGGCCGCCGCCAGCTCAGCCGGTGTGCCATGCTCGTCGGTCGCGCAGATGAACAGCACCTCATTGCCTGCCAGCCGGCAATAGCGTGCATAGACGTCGGCCGGCAGCATCGACCCGGCCAGGTTGCCGAGATGCTTGACGCCGTTGATGTACGGCAGGGCCGAGGTGATGAGGATGCGAGCCATTCTTGTTGTCTAGCCTACCTTCGTAACCTGCACTGCCGCGTGATAGCGCATGGTCGAGAAGCCAGTGTATTTGTAGGCGATGCTCCGCGCCTTCACGAATTCCTGCCACGCCTTGAACTCGTGTTCGCGCCAGTTCGGGTAGTTGTAGTACTCATCAAACATGATGACCGTGCCGGGCCGGATACGATCGGCAAGCTGCTCGAGCACGTATTTGGTCGAGTCATAGACGTCGCAGTCGACGTTGATGAAGGAGACCGGCCCCGGATTCTTCGCAAGGAAAGCCGGCAGGGTCTGATCGAACCAGCCCTTGTGGAGCTGAACGTTGGCAGGAACGCGCGGCAGCTTGCCATGCTGCGTGTAGCGGCCCTTTTGCTCGTGCGTGCCTGACCAGTCGCCGGGCAGGCCTTCGAAGGAGTCGAAACCGTGCACCGTGCGCGGCTCGGCGTTCTTCGCGATGATGCGGGTCGAGACGCCGCCGGCTACGCCGAACTCGAGGATGAGGCCGTTGAGGCCCGCTTCCTTTTCGCGCTTCATGCAGAGCTCGATCAGCGGCCTTCGCCCCTGGCAGAGCATCGCGTCCTTCAGGTTGGCTTCGATATAGTCGACCGTGTCCGTCTTCGCCCGCAGACGCAGGTCAAGGTACATGTCGTTCAAAAAGTACTTGTGAATCAGCCGACTATAGATGCGGCCGAGAATCTTCTTGTCCATGAAGGCTCCGTCGTCCGGCGGCTTGTAACACGGGGCGTATACAGCGCCAGCCGACCCGGTTTGGTTGAATCAGCCTCCCGTGCTTCCGTGATCGGCGTTATCTTGCCTGAATATGCACGCGTCGGGGTCAGGCCTGCCCGGCGTGCCCGTCAACAGATCAGGCCGGGGGAGGAAAACAATGCCACGCGTGGCTGGACTGAATATTGTTGCGGTGCTCGTCGCCGCACTCGCCTTTTATGCGGTCGGAATGGTGATCTACGGGTTCACGCTCACCGAAGTGTGGGGCCAGCAGACGCTGATCAATCACGGCATGGCGCCTGACCAGGCGCTGGCGCTGACTGGCGAGCCGCTGATGCAGGCGCTGCAGGCCATACCGGGCATGGACCCGATGCTGGCCTACTCGGTCGGCTTCCTGATTTCGCTTGTCACCGTCATCGGCATCGCCGTCGTGATGAAGTTGGCGAAGCCGGCCTCGATCCTCGCGGCGATGGGCACGGCATTCGTGCTCTGGCTGTGCTTTGCGGCCACCGGGCTCAGCTACAATGTTGTCTATTCCAGCGAGTCCACGACCATCTTCATGATCGACCTCATGCACACGCTGATCGCGTTCCTGCTGTCGTCCGCAGTGCTGTTCGTGATGGATGGCAAGGCGCTGAGCGGCGCAGCGGCGCCGGCGGCGGCCTAGCCGACGTCGCTGTTGAGCGTCAGCCGCACGACGGCGGCGCGGTCGGCGATGAACTCGCCAGCCTGCGGCGTTGCTTGCGGCGTGCTGGCTACGATCACGCCAAGCCCCTTCGAAGCGAAGGCGCGGGTGATAGCGTCGGCGTGCGCCTGGCTGAGGCTGGTCTGCGCGACTACCTGGCGGGCGCCGCAGGCGCGGGCTTCCTGAGCGATGTGGTCGATCACCGCCTGCGAGAAGGCGTTGAGGCCGGTCGCGTCCTTTTCGAAGTAGACGGACGCCTTGTGGGAGGGGCACCGGTTCGGCGTTTCGCCGATCGAGGTGTCGTAGGCAAAGGCCGCTGCGCCAATCGCAAGCGCGCCAATTGTCAGCACCGTCAGGGTCTGCATCGTTTGTCTCCCTCGCCTTTTCGGTCTCTGGGATGGCTTCGCAGGATGGAGGTCGTACCGGGCAATCAACGCGCGAGGCCGGGCATCGGTCGGGCGGCAACTGGATTGATTGTGGCAATGCAGGGGTCTTTTGGCGCTGTTTGCCTGCATTTTTGTTCATGCTGGCGGGCGGAGAGGCCGCAGGACGCGCCCAAATCCCTTGCGCGGGAGGCCAAGCTGAGCCTAATGCGCGCTTCGGATTCCTGCGGGTCCGGGCGCCGGATTAGCTCAGCGGTAGAGCAGCGGTTTTGTAAACCGAAGGTCGGGGGTTCAATCCCCTCATCCGGCACCAGTCTTCGCTCCTGGCAAGCCTCCGCCGCGTTAGCTCACAGCAAACAAAGCCACTCTTTTTCAGCAGCTTCGCTGCGTCTGACCTAGTGTCCGCGCGCGCCGCTCGGATATGGTTAAGCACACAGGAACCGGGTGGGGGCTCAGGAGGGACGTCGTGGGGACGAAAACTATGTGGCGTGCGGCGATGCTTGGCGTCGTCTGCGCGGCGGCTGCCGCTTCGCTGGCGGCATGTGGCCCCCAAGCCGGCAGCGGTGAAGCGGAAGTCCTCCAGGGCAAGGACCAGGGTCCGCGCCTCGAGACGCGCCAGGCGGGATCGCGGCGGGCCGGACCCGTCTCGCCGCGCGAGTTCGAATTCCTCCGCTACAGCATAGATGTCGCGCAGGACCTGCCGCGCGCCTGCCTCACCTTCTCAACCACGCTCGATCCGGCGAAGGACTATCGCCCCTATGTCGACGTGCAGCCTGCGGCGCAGATCGCGCTTTCGGTCGAAGGCGCCAATCTGTGTGTCGGCGGCCTCACGTTTGGCGAAGAGCGCGAGATCACCATCCGCTCAGGCCTTCCCTCGCTCGACAACCGTACGCTGGCCTATGACGAGGCCGTTCCTGTCGAGTTCGCCGACCGTCCGGCCTTTGTCGGCTTCAGGGGCGATGGCGTGATCCTGCCGCGCGTCGAGGCCGACGGCCTTGCGCTGGAAACGGTGAACGTAGCCAAGGTGAAGGTCGCGGTCTCGCGTATCACCGACCGTTCGCTTGCGTTCAAGACGATCTCTGCCGGCTTCGCTCACAGCCAGGGCGGCTATGGCTACATGGACTACAACTCGGACGTCTACGAACTGGCCGAGCCGGTGTGGAAGGGCGAGATCGACACGCCCGGATCGCAGAACGCGCCGACAACGACTGTCTTCCCGATCGCGGCGGCGATTCCGCGCCTGCAGCCCGGCGCCTATTTCATCGAACTCGAACAGCTCGATGCCGGCGGCGACGTTCCGAACAACGCGGCGCGAGCCAAGCGCTGGCTGGTGATCACCGACCTCGCGCTGACGACCTTCAGCGGCAACAACGGCATGTCGGCGACCGTGCGCTCGATCCAGACGGCCAAGCCGGCGCGCGGCGTGAAGCTCGAGCTTGTCGCCCGCAACAACGAGATCCTCGCGCGTGGCGAAAGCGACTCGAACGGCCACGTGAATTTCTCCGGCCCGATCATGCGCGGTGAAGGCAATCTCGCTCCGCGCATGCTGATGGCCTATGCCAGCAATGGCGACTTTGCGATCCTCGACCTTGACCGTTCGCCGGTCGATCTTTCCGAGCGTGATATCGGCGGACGCGCGCCTGCCCAGGAAGCCGACGCCTTCATCTACACAGAGCGCGGCGTCTACCGCCCCGGCGAGACGGTGCAGATCACGTCGCTGATCCGCGACTCTGCCGCCAACGCCATCACCAACCGCGCCGGCTCGCTGGTCGTCTACGGACCCAACGGACTTGAAGCCGGCCGCCAGCGTTTCGAACGCGCGGCGCAGGCGGGAGGCGTCAGCTGGGCCTTCGCCGTTCCGAAAGCCGCCGCCCGTGGCGAATGGAGGATCACCGCTGAAGTCGACGGCGTCGGCCAGGCCGGATCCGAGACCTTCTCGGTCGAGGATTTCGTGCCCCAGCGCATCGACCTCGACGTACAGGCGGACACCAACACGCCGATGCGCGCCAACGAGACGCGGCCGATCACCGTCAATGTGCGCTTCCTCTATGGCGCGCCAGGAGCGGGGCTGCCCGTCGAAGGCAACACGCGCGTTGAAACCGATCCGAACCCGTTCCCGCAGCTGCAGGGCTTCACGTTCGGTCGCCACAACGAGGAGTTCCGCGAGTCAAGCTTCGAACTCGCAGACGCCACGACAGACGGCGCGGGCCGCGCGCGCCTGGTGCTTGATCCGCGCGCAGCCGACAACACCTCGTCCTCGCGTCCGCTGCGCCTGCGCACCGTCGTCTCGGCCATCGAGCCGGGCGGCCGCGCTGTGCGCGACGATGTCCGCGTCTCCTATCGTCCCGCCGAACGCTATCTCGGCGTGAAGCCAGGCTTCGAGGATAATTCCTCGCCTGAAGGCAAGGAAGCGACCTTCGAGATCGTCTCCGTCGACCGCAATGGCGCGCTCAAGGCTGCCGAGATCAACTGGCGCCTCGTCCGCATCGACTGGAAGTATGACTGGTACCGCGCCGACGGCGGCGCCTGGCAATGGCGCCAGTCGCGCGAAGTCGTCGAGATCGAAGAAGGCGTCGCCCGCATCGCCGAAGGCCAGCGCGGCTCGCTCACCACATCGCGCAAGCTCGACTGGGGCGACTATGAGCTGATGCTCACCGAAAGCGCCAATGGCGCGGAGGCTTCCAGCGCGTTCTTTGCCGGATGGGGCGGGCAGCCAACTGCCGGCCTCGAGGCGCCCGACCGTGTCCGCGTACAGGTTCCCGAAGCGCTTCCCGCGCCGGGCAGGAATGTCGAGGTCACCATCCTGCCGCCCTATGCCGGCGAAGCCGAGATCGTTGTTGCGTCCGAGAACGTCATCACCACGCGCACGCTGTCGGTGAAGGCGGAGACGCCAACCAAGGTCAGCCTGCCTGTCACCAAGGAATGGGGCGCAGGCGTCTATGTGATGGCCAGCGTCTATACGCCACGCGATGCAGTCTCGCGGCCCAAACCGCGCCGCGCCGTCGGCGTCGCCCATGTCGCTGTCGATGTTGCGCCGCGAACATTCAATGTCACGCTCAACACGGCCGAGGTCCAGCGACCGCTGTCGAAGATGACGATCGAAGTCTCCGCGACCGGGCCACGCGAGGACGCCTACGTCACCGTCGCTGCGGTCGATGAAGGCATCCTGCTGCTCACCGGCTTCGAGACGCCGGATCCGGCGCAGTACTTCTTCGGCAAGCGGCGCCTCGGCGTCGATCTGCGCGATGACTATGGCCGACTGCTCGATCCCAACATGGGCGCGGCCGGAACCATCCGCACCGGCGGCGACCAGATCGGCGGCGCCGGCCTCACCGTCGTCCCGACCAAGTCCGTCGCGCTGGTCTCGGCCCCCGTACAGCTGCGCAACGGCAAGGCCACCGTCACGTTCGACGTACCCGAATTCAACGGCGAGCTTCGTCTCATGGCGGTCGCATGGTCGGCCTCCGGAGTCGGTTCGGGCGCTAAGCCTGTCACCATCCGCGACCAGGTTCCGGCGGAAATGATCCTGCCGCGCTTCCTGGCGCCAGGAGACAACGCCGTCGCCACACTGACGCTCGACAACGTCGAGGGAGCGCCGGGCGCCTACAGCGCAACGGTCAACGCGTCTGCTCCTGTGCGCGCTAGCGGAGGCGCTGTCGCCGCCAACCTCAACCGCGGCCAACGCAGCGATCTCTCCACCGGCCTTACCACGTCGGCTGAAGGCATCTCGAACATCACCTTGAACGTAACCGGACCGGGGAACTACAACGTCTCCCGTTCCTATCCGATCCAGACACGCTCGGCCTGGATGCCTGCCTCCTACGTGCAGCGCACCACCATCCAGCCCGGCCAAACCTTCACGCCTGCGCCTAACGCGCTTTCGTCCTTCGTGCCGGGTTCGGGCGCGGTGCAGGTCTCGTTCTCGCCCATCCCGATGGACGCAGCCGCGCTCTATGACTCGCTCGAGCGATATCCCTATGGCTGCACCGAGCAGATCGTCAGCCGCGCCATGCCGTTGCTCTACGCACAGCAGATGGCGTCGCTCGCCAACCGCAAGCCGGCCGGCGACATCAAGACCAGCGTTCAGGATGCGATCTCGACCCTGCTCAACCGGCAGGGCTCGGATGGCGCCATCGGCCTGTGGCGCGTCGGCGACCGCGAGGCGACGCCATGGCTCGGCGCCTACGCTGTCGACTTCCTCTTCCGCGCCAAGGCGGCCGGCTATGTCGTACCCGACGCCGCGCTCGACAAGGCATATGACGCGCTCGAGGAATTTGCGATCCGCGAGTCCAGCTACTCCACCGGCTACAATTTCGACGTCTACGAAAGCCGCTGGAATCCGGACACCGCCCAGCTCCTGATGGACCGCTCCGTCGCCTACGCCGCCTATGTTCTCGCCAAGGCCGGGCGCATGGACAAGTCGCGCCTGCGCTACCTTCATGACGACCGCCTGAAGCGCATCCCCAGCCCGCTCGCCCGCGCCCAGATCGCCGCCGGTCTCTACATGATCGGCGACAACGCCCGCGCCCGTTCGGCCTTCGATCAGGCGGAGCAGGTGATGGGCTACTCGAACGAAGGCGACTACTACCAGACCTCCCGCCGCGACCTCGCCGGCATGCTCGCCCTCGCCTCGGAAGCCAGGCAGGCCGAACGCGTCTCGCGCCTCTCAAACCGCGTGGCGCAGGACCTGCCCGAACC
>DATBNA010000070.1:0-12634 GCA_036554545.1 Hyphomonadaceae bacterium | reverse complement strand
ATGACCGGCACGGCCGAGGTCGGGCCTGGATCGACATCGTCCGGACGGTCCGGCCGCTTGCCGCTGATCAGGTCCTTGATCTCTTCGCCTGTGAGCGTCTCGTATTCGAGCAGACCCTCTGCGAGCATCGTCCAGTCGGCTTTCTTTTCGGTCAGCACGCGGCGCGCCGTATCCAGGCCGCCGACCACCAGCTTGCGCACCTCTTCCTCGATCTTGCGCGAGGTCTCTTCCGAGACGTGCGAGGATTTCACGAGCTGGCTGCCCAGGAACACTTCGCCCTGGTCTTCGGCGTAGTCGACGGGACCGACTGCATCCGAGAAGCCCCAGCGTGTGATCATCGCGCGGGCAAGTCGCGTCGCCTGCTGGATGTCGGACGCCGCGCCGGCGGTGACATTGTCCTCGCCGAACTTCAGCTCCTCCGCCATCCGGCCGCCCATCAGGATGGCAAGACGCGAGATCATTTCGGTCTTGTTCATCGACAGTTTGTCGTCGGTAGGCAGCTGCATGACCATGCCCAGCGCACGGCCGCGCGGGATGATCGTCGCCTTGTGCACCGGATCGGCCGAGGGGACGTTCATCGCCACGATGGCGTGGCCGGCCTCGTGCCAGGCGGTGAGTTCCTTTTCCTTCTGCGACATCACCATGGACTTGCGCTCAGGTCCCATCATGACCTTGTCCTTGGCGTCCTCGAATTCGCGCATGCCGACCGAGCGCTTGCCGCGCCGCGCAGCAAGGAGAGCCGCCTCGTTGACGAGGTTGGCGAGGTCCGCACCCGAGAAGCCTGGCGTGCCGCGCGCGATCGTCTTCGGATCGACGTCTTTGGCGACCGGCACGTTGCGCATGTGGACCTTGAGGATCTTCTCGCGGCCGACGATGTCCGGATTGCCTACTGTGACCTGACGATCAAAACGGCCCGGACGCAGCAGGGCGGGGTCGAGCACGTCGGGACGGTTGGTCGCCGCGATGATGATGATGCCTTCGTTCGCTTCGAAGCCGTCCATCTCGACCAGCAGCTGGTTGAGGGTCTGTTCGCGTTCGTCGTTGCCGCCGCCAAGGCCGGCGCCACGGTGACGGCCGACGGCGTCGATCTCGTCGATGAAGATGATGCAGGGCGCGTTCTTCTTTGCCTGCTCGAACATGTCGCGCACGCGGCTCGCGCCGACGCCGACGAACATCTCGACGAAGTCGGAGCCCGAGATGGTGAAGAACGGGACGTTGGCTTCGCCGGCCACGGCCCGGGCAATGAGCGTCTTGCCGGTGCCCGGCGGGCCGACCAGCAGCGCGCCCTTCGGAATCTTGCCGCCCAGGCGCTGGAACTTGGCCGGGTCTTTCAGGAACTCGACGATCTCCTCGAGTTCTTCCTTGGCTTCATCGACGCCGGCGACGTCATCGAACGTCACGCGGCCATGCCGCTCGGTCAGCAGCCTTGCCTTCGACTTGCCGAAGCTCATCGCGCGTCCGCCGCCGCCCTGCATCTGGCGCATCAGGAAGAACCAGAGGCCGACAATGAAGAGGAGCGGAAGCGCAGAGAAGATGTAGCCGAGGATGGTGCCGCCCGAGTCGGAGTCTTCCGACTTCACGTTGACGCCCATGCCCGAAAGGTCGCTGCCGAAATCCAGCTCCATCTGCGGGATGACGGCGTAGCGCTTCTTGCCTTCGATGGTCGTGGTGACCTTGTTGCCCTTGATGGTGGCTTCCTTGATGGTCCCGGCCTTCGCCTGCTGGAGCACCTCGGAGAACGTCATCTCGGTCGACTGCGCGGTCCCTGACGACGTGGTCATCACCGTGACCAGCGCGATAAGGAGGAAGAGGACGACGCCCAGGAGCGCCAGATTGCGCATGTTCATCCACGCGGCCTTTCGATGGAACTTCGATGATCCAAGATAAGGGCCATGACGCCATAAAACGAGTGCTGAACCCTTAACCGGCAGTCACTTTGCTGCGTCTTTTTCGCCCGCGGAGGACGGGCATTCACCCTAAACGCCCAGTGCCGCCAGCCGCGGATCGGCCAGGAGCGCCTTCGCCCTGTCCCAGGCTGGCCCGGGACCCGGCGGCGATCCCTTCCTTGGCGGCGCCTCGGAAACGGCCAGACCGCCGTCGACCGGCCTGATCCATGCCCCCGCGAGCGTGACGCCGGCCTTAAGTCCCGTCCCGTCCGCCAGATTTTCGGCCAGACGGTCGAGCGGCTCCCGGCGCGGCGGGGTCGGCGAGCCGCCGGCCGCCATCACCAGCGCTTCCAGGAGCCGGCGACGCGCTTCCGCCCCGATCCGCCGCAGCACCTCGCGCGACACCCGCGCATCGTCGCGGTCGGTCTCGGTCAGGCCCAGCGCCAGGCGGGCTTCCGCCATCACCGCCGACCGCATCTGCGCCAGCCCGTCCATCACGCGCAGGGCCTGGGTGACCGCGGCTTCGTCCATCTTGCGGACCAGTTGCCGGACGCGCACCCGCTCGAACCGTTCCGCCCGGTTCGAGGGATCCTCCGACCAGTCCAGCTCCCGCTGACGCAATTCTGCGCGCAGCGCATCGCGGCCGAAGGCGAGCAGCGGACGGATCAGGCGAAGCTCGCGCCCATCGGGCCAGACAGGCGAGGCGCCGGACGGCAGCGGTCCCGCCAGCCCGTGCCAGCCCGAACCCTGCCGTGCGCGCATAAGGAAAGTTTCGAGGCGGTCGTCCCGCGTATGGCCGAGCGCCAGCACGCGGATGCCGGCCTTGCGCGCCCAGTCCGCCAGCAGCCCATGGCGCGCATGGCGCGCCTCTGCCTGCCCCGTCGGTCCGATCTTCAGCGGCCGCTTCCACACAAGCGTGGTGTGCGTGACGCCGAGACCGGCGCAGAGATGGGCGACGCCTGCCGCTTCCTCCCTGGCCTCGGGCCGCAGGCCGTGGTCCACCGTTGCCGCTGTGATGTGCTTGCCTCGCGTGCCGGCCCAGTCGGCCGCAAGCACGAGCAGCGCGGTTGAGTCCGAGCCGCCGGAAACGGCGACGCCGATCCCGCTCTCCTCGCCTGCCAGGATGTCGAACGCCGTCAGCGCCCGGCGCGTGAGATCGCTGGTTGGAGGCAACGCCCTATCCGACGCCGAGAATGTCACGCTCGTAGATTTCGATCAGTTGCTTCCAGATGTCGAGCGTGTCCTCGAGATTGTCGGCCGTGACGCCGGCGTCGAGGTTCACGTCCATCTGCAGCTTGATCTGCGCCGCATCCCATGTGAGCCGCACATAGCGCCAGCGCGCATTGAACGAATTGGCTGTCTCGGCCGTGAATGCGGCGGGCCTGGGCGACTGGGCGATGAACTGCACCGAATTGCAGAACTGCCCCCCCTCGCATTCGTAGAACTGGATCAGGTAGTCGGTCCGCGAGATCCGCCCGCTGATCACCGGATCGCCGCGCGTGTCCGTGGCCAGCTCGACGCGGTAGCCGGTCTTCTCCATGAAGCGGACGATGCCGGCTGGATCGGACGCATCGAACATCCCGCCGCGCACGCGATCAGCGGATGGCGGGGCCGATGGAGGTGTCTGGGCCGATGCGCCAGAGATCAGTGCGCATGCAACCGCGGCAAGCGCGAGGGCAGAGCGGAATCCGTTCGGTCGCCTGTGCAGCATGGCTGTTGTGCAGCTTGTCCGGTGGGCAGCTTTTCAGTCAGACGGTTACTTGCAGTTTGCCTTCTGGCGCTCGGCGTCGGCCAGTTGCTTGGCGCTGGCGGACGCCTTCGGGAATTGCTTGCCCATCAGCGCCAGCGTCTTGCACGCATCAGCCGGCTTCTTCAGCAGGCGCAGCGAGCGCGCCAGCTTCACCAGCGCGTTCGGCCCATTGGCGGAATTGGGATAGGCGCTCAGCAGCTTGCCATAGGCGGCGGCCGCTTCCTGATAGCTCTCCTGGTAGAGCAGGGACTCGCCGAGATTGTACTGCGCCTCGTGTGCGTTCTTGCTCTTGCCGTACTTGGCGAGGAAGGTCGTGTAGCCTTCCTGCGCAGCCGCGTAGTTGCCGCCGAGCAGGAGGTTCTTGCTTTCCTTCAGGAGGCCCTCTTCATCGGCCGGAAGCGCAGCCTGCTGCGCAGCGCCGCCGGTGACGGCAGGAAGAAGGTTGATCGTCGCTTCGGATCCGGATGGCGCACGCGCATCTGCGGGGCCGGAAGTTGGAGAAGGCGAGGCGCCTGCCGAGGGCGGCGGCTCGACGCCGGCCAGGTTCTCGAGGGCGCGCATGCGCCGTTGCAGGTCGGCGAGCGACTCTTCGGCCTGCTTGCGGCCGGCGCTGGCTTCCTCGGCCTGCTTGCGGACTTGCGAAAGTTCGAAGCCAAGGCGTTCGGAGCGGTCGGTCGAGCGTTTCAGCTCGCTCTCGAGCTGGTCGATGCGGCCGCGCAATTGTTCGACAGCCGGATCGGGCGGGGCGACATACGGTTGCTGGGAGAAGACCTGGCCTTCAGCCTTGGGCGCCACTGCGACCGCTGCAGCAATGAAGGCGAAACCCGCGAGCAGCGCCAGAATGGCCTCGCGGGCGGTGCTCTTGCGAGCGGCGAGCGCAATGGCTCGGGAACGGTTGCGGGTCTGTTTCATGGGCCCGAAGGCTATCCGCCGCCCGGGCCGGAAATGTGGCGAACCGGGCGGCGAACTGCACGTTTGCGTTAGCTGACGCCCTCGGTAACCACGTTCGTGTAGGCGTTGCGGTTGCGGCTCCAGGCAGCCTCGTCATGGCCCGGGTCGATCGGCTTGTCCTTGCCGAACGAGATGGTGGACACGCGGGTGTCCGCGATGCCCTGCGACCTCAGATAGTCGGCCACAGCGTTGGCGCGGCGGGCGCCCAGGGCAATGTTGTATTCTGCCGTACCGCGTTCGTCGGCGTGACCTTCGATCTGCACGCGTGCGCCGCCGAACTGCTTCAGCCACGCGACCTGACCCTGCAACGCGCGGATGTCCGTCGCGTCGAGATTGTACTGGTCGTAGTCGAAGTAGACGCGGTCCGTTGCGTTGGCGGCGAAATGCGCCTTCGAGCCAGCAGACGGGCCGGTCGGCGTCGGCGCGACAGGACGCGGCGCAGGCGGCGGCGTCGGGGCGGGCGCGGCTGCAACCGGCGCGGGCGTGGGCTCGGGCTCGGGATTGGAGGCGCAGGCAGACGCCAGCATTGCGGCGGCGCCGAGAACGAGAAGACTTGTAGACCGCATTGAAAAACTCCTTTTCCCGCGCGCCCCCAAGCAGGCGCGTAATCTAGATCCCTCAGCATTACCGGCGAATTGCAGTGAATTTGCAAGGCCGAAGGGCGTCTTGAAGCGCTAAAGCATCAATATACTTCGGTGTTTTTTGTGGCAAAGCAGAGGTAAGATTGCAATGCGGTAACCGGGGCTAATCACGATTTCGCCTGTGCCGCAGCGACTTCCGCGTGTTTGATTGAATTGTGATTGACGCGCGTTCACGATGAAGTGGAACGCAACGTCAGCGAAACAGAATTCCCGCAGCGAGTGTGGTCCTGAGGCCACGACCTGAGGCAAGCGCGCGACGGAGTCATCGCAGCAACAGCGACTGCATCGTTATCTCGACACACAGAATGCAGGAGAGAAGCGCTCCTACTTCAGGATCGGACTCCAGGCCGGGTGCGTTGCATCGCCTGGCGTCGGCATGCGCCGCTCGTTGAGACCGGTGATGTCGATCGTCCACAGCTTCGGACCGGCGCCGCGGCCGGCTTCGCGCGCAAACGCGATGACGCGGCCGTTCGGCGCCCAGGTCGGACCCTCGTCCTGGAACGAGTCGGTCAGCATCTTCTCGCCGGTGCCATCGGGACGGATGATGCCGATGCCCCAGCGTCCGCCCGACTGGCGCGTGAAGGCGATCCAGTCGCCGCGCGGAGACCACACCGGCTCGTCATAGCGTCCCTGCCCAAAGGTGATGCGGCAGGCCCGCTCGCGCCCGCCGCCGGTGGGGCAGGCCATGTCCCCGCCGTCGGTGCGCATGGTGTAGAGCTGCGAGGAGCCGCCCTGGTCCGACTGGAAGACGATCTGCTGACCGTCGGGCGAGAAGGACGGCGCCGTCTCGATCCCCGGCCAGTTGGTGAGCCTGCGGTCGCTGCGGCGCGCCAGTTCGACGATGTAGATGTCGGAATTGCCGTTCGCCTCGCGGGTCATGGCGACGCTGCGCCCGTCCGGCGAGAAACGCGCCGAGAAGTCCATGGAGTTGCGCGCCTCGCTCAGCAGCTCCTGCCGGCCGGTCTCGATGTCATAAAGATAGGTGCGGAGCAGCGTCTCCTTCGGGTTGCGCGGGTTGGGCACCCAGGCGGTGAAGATGATGGTCTGCGTCGAGGGCGAGAAGCGCGGCTTGTTCACCAGGTTCATGCCGGAGAGCAGGAACTCTGCATTGGCGCCGTCCTGGTCCATGATGGCGAGGCGCTTGCGGATGGCGGGGCGGCCCTCCTGGTCAGTGTAGGCGCTCTGCGCCACGAATACGACGCGGCTGTCGAAGTAGGGCGGATCGCCTGTGAGCTGCGAATAGATGTCGTCCGCGACCTTGTGCGCGAGGCGGCGCCAGTTGAGCGGCGTCGGCACGGTGTACTGCGTTGCAAACTGCTGGGCGCCGCGGAACACGTCATAGAGACGGAACTGCACCGTCATGTTGTTGTTGGCGTCGACGACGACATTGCCGACCACCAGTCCCTGCGCATCGATCACCGTCCAGTCGGGGAAGCGCGGCTGCAGGGAGATGTCGAGGTTCTTTTCGATGAAGGCGTTCTTGTCCATCACCTGGAACACGGCGGAGCCGGAGAGGTCCTGACGGATGACCTGCACCATCTGCGCGGCGGCTTCCGCGGCGCCGGGGCCGGTGGCGTCGAAGTCCGGGATCGCGATTCGGAGCGGGATATATCGCTCGCCGACGACGTCGACCTTGAGCTGCGCATGCGCGGGTGTGACCGCGCCGATCATCATGGCGAACCCCGCAAGGAGAATCGTCAGAAGCCGCATCGCGAAAGTCCTTTCAGTTCGTGTTTCCCCCGGCCCGTCGATATTCGTCGTGGCCATCAGTCCGCTCCAGGCTGGAACCGAAGGTCGATAGTAGGCGATTTCATGACCGTGAAGTATTCCTCGGGCACGCGGAAGCCTTTGGCGTTGCATTTGTTAAGCCCGGACATCGCGCGCGTGACGTAGACCAGGAATGGTCCGCCAGACGGCATGCGCGTGGGCTCCATCAATTTCGGTTCTTCGGTGAAACGACCGTATTGGCCGTCCCTGCTGAAGCGAACGCGGATCGTTGCGCTCATGGTCTGAGAGTCGGCGAGGTCCGTCTGCTTGCCCCAGCAGCCGTTATCCAGGATCTGGCGCATGATGTAGTGCTGGATGGTGACCGTGTCGGCTGTGCCTGTACCGACGCCGGCGCGCCCCCGGTCGAATATGTTCTTCGGCTTTTCATCCTTCTTCGCCGGCGCCGGTGCGCTGTTGGCGGCCTTCATCGCGCGCTCGATTTCCTTCTGGAAATCCAGCGGCTCTTCCTTCTTCGGTTCCGGCTTGGGCGGTTCCTTTGGCGGCGGAGGGGGCGCGACCTCTTCCGGGATCGGCACGGGTTCCGGTTCGGGCGGCGGAGGCGGTTCCTCTGGCTTTTCTTCCTCGGCGACCTCTTTCGCCGCGATCGGGCGCAGGTTGGTCACCTCGGAGATGCTCACCAGCTCGATATCGAACATCGGCACCGGCTCGGATTCCGTCACCAGTGCAGGCGCGATCGTCACCCCGCCCCAGGCGAGGGCGACGTGCAGTGCCAGCGAGATGATGGTGCTGCCGATGCGCATGCCGGGAGATCATCCTCCCTCTTGCAAGCGATTCTTTGCCTGGGGGTCGACGGGCAGGCCGACCTGCGTAAATCCCGCGCCCTGCAGCAGGCTCAGGACCTCCATTACGCGTCCATAGTTCACGCCTTCGTCGGCGCGGACATAGACGCGCTTGTCGAGCCGGTCCTTGGCGATGGCCTGCAGCGTGGCGCCGAGGGTTGCGGCCTCGACCGGCTGGTCCTGCATGCCGACAAAGATCTTGCCCGCCTTGTCGACGGTGACGACCAGCGGCCGCTCGTTCTCGGTCGGCATCTGCTCCGCACGCGTCTTCGGGAGGTTCACCGCAACGCCCGTCGCCAGCATCGGCGCCGTGATCATGAACACCACCAGCAGCACGAGCATCACGTCCACCATCGGCGTCACGTTGATGTCCGCCATCGGCTTGCGCCGCCCCCGCCGTCCTCCTCCCGAACCGTTGCGGATCATCATCGCCATGGATCAGATATCCCGGCCGCGGGGAGCTGCCCCGCGCGACATGCGCACGGCGACTTCCTGCGCGAAATTGGTCATGCGCTCGGTGAAGGCGGAAACATCGCCCGAGAACTTGTTGTAGAAGATCAGCGCCGGGATGGCGGCGAAGAGGCCGAGCGCGGTGGCGAACAGCGCCTCGGCGATGCCGGGCGCGACGACGGTAAGGTTGGTCTCGCCCTTCGCGGCGATGTCGCGGAACGAGTTCATGATGCCGATCACGGTGCCGAAGAGGCCGATGAACGGCGCCGATGAAGCGATGATCGCCAGCGTCGAGAGGCCCGACTCGAGACGCAGCGCCTCGCGGTTCACCGCAACTTCCATCTGGGCGCGGGCGCGGTCGGCGACAGCCTTGGCTTCATCGCCTCCGGAGCGGCGCGCCTCGCGCAGCTCGCGTGCGCCGGCGGCAAGCACGCGCGCCATGGCGTCGCCGCCGCGATCCGACACGCGATCGAACTCATCCAGCGAGTGTCCCGAGTGGACAGCCTGCTCGACGCGGCGCGCGCGCGAACGCACGCCCATGACGGCGAACCATTTGTCGATGGCGACGGCCAGCGACCAGACCGACGCCAGCACCAGCATCACCATGACCGTTTTCACGATCGGATCCGCCCGCCAGAACAGCGAGATGAGCGAGAAGTCCTGCGTGGAGCTAACCGCGTCGGACAGGGTAGTCGGGTCCATTCAGGGCCTCACATCAGTTCGGGGCGTCAAAGCTCGCAAAAATGCCTGTTGGCGCAAGCTTATGAACCGCTTCTGGTTACGAAATTAGGCGACATGAAGGTCAATACCGGCGATTCCCCGGGGCTTCAGGGGCCATTTGGAGAGGGTATTTTATAGGCTTCCCAGTGTGAAATTTCCGCTGCGGAAGGTCGACGCACCCGCCCGTCAGGGTGGATCGCCACCGCAACGACCTCGGCCTCGGCCAGGACCACGCCGCCCCGTTCGATTCGCTGCTCGAAATTGAGGCGCGGACCTCGCATTCCCGTGAAGCGTGTGCGGACCAGCAGCGCATCGTGAATCCGCCCGGGCGCGCGGTAGTCGACGGCGATCCTGGTGACAGCGAATGCACCATGGTCCTCACGGTCAGACGGCAGCCCCATCGCCCGCAGGAATTCCGAACGTCCCCGCTCGAAGTAGCGCAGATATGTTGCATGATAGACGACCCCGGTGAAGTCGGTGTCCTCGTAATAGACCCTTACCGGAAACAGATGTTCGCGGTCATCAATCCGGCCGATCGAAGGCAGGTCATCGCTCATGTGACCCGCATAATCAGCTCAGTTCGTCTTGTCGACGACGTCCTCGGCAGCGTCCTTCACGTCTTCGGCGGCGTCTTCAGCCGGAGACTCCTCCTCGCACGCCGCAACGACCCCACCCATGCCCAACAGGGCGAGCGCTATCCAGACCGGCTTCAATTTCACGACACATCCCTCCAGACGCCGCACGGAACGCGCGACATGCGGAACAACGCCCGGGACAGAAAAGCGTTCAGTCGAAGGAGGTCAGGCGCCCAGCGTTCCGGCTACGGCGCCATCGCGTTCGAGCACCGTAATGACGCATGTGCCGTCGGCGCCCTCGTCGATGCGGAATTCGGTCTTCTGGCCGCCATCCTCGAGAATTTCCGCAAGCGCCCGCTCGGCTTCGCGGCGGTTGCGAAAGCGAATGGCTGAAAAGCGTTTTGAGGGCATGTCGGCCCTCCTGTGCTTGCTGGAGGCGGGCGGGGAAAATTCCCCGCTGCGTAGTCCCGGACCGGGCGGAGCAATCCGTCGATCCCACTAGCATTCTGGGGCGAAGGAGTCTCTTGCAAAAATCAGCAACATGTCCTGCACGTCATGCCGACGCGCAAACGAGGGACGCCGCGCTGAAAGTTTGCGCACCTGCGAAGGTTTCCTGCACTGCGCCCGTCAACCTGGTGTCCCGAAATCACTCGCGCTCCGCCATAGCGCCGCTAGTGTGGACCCGGGCAGGGGGACGGAAATGGGCGCCAGGGGCACGAGCACGGGACGTTGGCGCTGGCTGGTCGCGCCCTTCAGCCCGCGGGGCCTGTCGGGCTTCGCCCTTCTCGGCTTCTTCCTCCTTTCAGTCGCCGCCACCGGCCTTGGCTTCGCCGACCTGCGGGCCGCCAACACCGATGCAGGTGAACTGAGCGGTATCGAACTGGCCATCACCGTCGCGACAACGCTCTTCGTCGTCAGCGCCATGGTCGTTGCGCTCCACCATGTCGTCGCCGGCGCGACGCGCTGGTGGATGCGCGGCGTCGCCTTCCTCGCCTATCTGTTCTTCGCTGTCTGGACCGTGGGTTTCGGCTACGGCTTCTTCTGGAAGGAGCTCGCCGGCCAGGAATTCACCGAGCGCCAGTTCGAGCGCGTCATCACCGGCCTGTCCGGCTCGATCGCCCGCACCAGCGCCGCGCTCGAAACGTCAGAGCGCGCCACCGCCGAAACGGCGCAGCTCGCCGCCCAGCGCGCCGACACCGAAGCCCGCGAAGGCCGCACCTGCGCCAATCATCCCTCGTCCGTGCCCGGCGAAGGCCCGCTGATGCGGAGCCGCTTCGCCTTCGCCGACCGCGCCCGCAACCTCGGCGACGAGGTCCGCGCCACGTGGATCGCGCCTGTCGCAGGTCAGCGTGACCGGCTGCAGCGCCAGGTCGACGCGCTGGTAAAGCGCGCGGCGCCGGCAGCCCCAGACATCAACCCCGACGAACGTGCGCTTCTCGAAGAGCTCGCCATGGCTTCCCGCCTTCCTTCCGCAGAGCGCCGCACGCTGTTCACCGGCCTGCACGAGGAAGCCCGCACTTTCGCCGCCGCCGCCAATGACCTGCGATCGCTCCACGCCGAACCGTTCGCGCAGCGCCTCATCCAGCTCGCAGCCGAAGTCGGCCCTGATCCCGCGCGCCCCGGCAGCGCCGACCCATCACGTGCAGCTGATCCGGGCTATTGCTGGGACGTCGTCCTCAACGAAAAACTCACCGCGGCTGCAGCCCAGCTTCGCAATGTCGAGGCGGTCGCCACGCCTGAATTCGAATTCCTCGAAGGCCCGAAGGCGACACGCGCCGCCTTCTTCGGCCTCATCGCCTGGCTGGCGCAGCTCGTCGGCGTCGACCTCGAGACCGACGCCGACTTCGTCTTCGACGACAAGGCGTTCCTCGCGCTCTTTGCCTCGATCGCCGTCGACCTCGGCATCGTCTTCCTCACCATCGTGCGCGATGCGCCCGCGCAGCGCCGCCGCCCGGCGCGCGCCGCCCAAGGCGTCGGCCAGCCAACGCCGCCGCGGCTCGCCGGCATTCTGGGACCGGCGAAGCGGCGGTGAGCCCGCCGCCTCGTGGTTCGACGGACGCGACGCCGGACTTCGTCCAGCATCGCTGCTCACCATGAGGCGTCTCTCGCTTACAGTTGTTGGCGTAGCCCCTCATGGTGAGCAGCTTGCGCTGCGAAGCAGCGCAAGCGTCCGTCGAACCACGAGGGGCGATGAGGGGATTCCCGATGCGTGGCGCTAGCCGCCGAGATATTTTTCCAGATTGTCCAGCAGTTCGCGCGTCCCGCGTTCGCGGGATCCGTTGTCATCGCCCCGCGGATCGTAGGCTACAAGATAAGCGCCCTGTTCGGTCAGCTTCATCCGCGCGCCGTTTCCTTGCGGCGAAAGCTCGATGGTGGCCAGCGACACGGACACCCGCACGTCGTTGAGGAACATCTCGTAGGTGAAGACGATTCGCTTGCCCGGAATGGTCTCGACATACGTGGCGCGGAAATCCGAAATCGTACCCGTACCTTTCCGACCCACCACGCGCTCGCGCCCGCCTTCGCGAAAATCAAACTCGCGGATCAGCTGCGTCCAGCCGTGGCCGCCGACAAACCACGCCGCCCGCGCCTCCGCCGTCGCCCACGCTGCATAGACGCGGGCAGGCGACGCCTTGAAGCTGCGCTCGATGGTGAAGTCCGCATGCGTTACGCCGGCGTCCATGGCGGTGCTCCCTCAGCCTTGCGGGAAATTCGACAGATAGGGTTCGGCTTCCTTGAGCACGCGCGCGAACGAGGGCCGCTCCTTCAGCCGGTCGAGATAGCGCGCGGCGCCGGGATGCCTGCCCGCGAACGGCGCCACCTTGTCGGCATGGTAGAGCGCGGGCGCCGCCGAACAGTCGGCCATGGTGAAGGCAAGGCCGGTCGCCCAGCCGCCATCCTTCATGTCGCGGTCGACAAGCGTCAGCGCGTGTTCAAGGTCGGCGCGCGCCATCTCGACGCCATGGGGATCGCGCCTGTCCGCGGGACGAAGGCGATCGCCGGCAATCTTCTGCATCGGCGCGTGGACATAGTTGTCATAGAACCGGTCCGAGAGACGCACACGCAGCGCCAGGTCCCTGTCCTGCGGTATCAG
>DATBNA010000066.1:0-10001 GCA_036554545.1 Hyphomonadaceae bacterium | reverse complement strand
GTAGTCGACCTCGACGAGTTCGACGCCGGGCGGAATACGGAACGGAAGCGCAGGCCGGTCCTTCAGGGCAGCCATCATGAAATCGCGGAAGACAGGCGCCGCCACGCGGCCGGAGCTTTCGCCCTCGCCCATGTTCTTCGGCGTGTCGAAACCGATCCAGATGGCGACAACCATGTCGGGGCTGAAGCCGACGGTCCACGCATCGATGTTGTCGTTGGTCGTGCCGGTCTTGGCCGCCAGCGGCTTGTCGACGGCGCGCGCCGTGCCTGCGGTGCCGCGCGCAACAACCCCCTCGAGGATCGAGACCATCTGGTAGGCGGTGACCGGGTCCATGACCTGCTTGCGCTCGTCCGGCAGCGCCGGCGGCTGCAGGCCCTTCCGCCACTCCGCATTGCAGCCTTCGCATGCGCGGTTATCAGTCCGCAGCACGGTCTGGCCGTAGCGGTTCTGGATGCGGTCGAAGATCACCGGCTTCACCTGCTTGCCGCCGTTCACCAGCGCGGCATAGGCGGTCGCCATGCGCATCGGCGTGGTCTCGCCGGCGCCCAGCGCCATCGACTCGTAGGCCGGCAGCTTGTCGTAGATGCCCATGCGCTCGCCGATCTCAGACACCTTCGGCAGACCGATGTCGCTCGCGAGGCGCAGCGTCATCAGGTTCATCGACTTCTCGATGCCGAAGCGCAGCGTCGAAAGGCCGAAGAAATTCTCGGCATAGTTTTTCGGGATGTAGCACCCCTCATCCTGCAGGTTGGGATCGCACGAGACGTAGGGCGCATCGAGCACGCGGCTCGACGGCGTCCAGCCATTCTCAAGCGCCGCGGCATAGACGAACGGCTTGAACGACGACCCCGGCTGACGCATCGCCTGCATCGCGCGGTTGAACTGGCTGCGCTGGAAGGAATAGCCGCCGGCCATCGCGTACACGCGGCCGGTGTGCGCATCCATCGCGACGAGCGCACCCTGCACCTGCGGGATCTGCCGGAGGAACAACGGGCCTGTCCCGCCCTTCCTGGGAACGCCATACTGGGTGATGTTCTGCGTACCGACATCCGGCGTCGGATCGCGCGAGACGAACAGCACGTCGCCGACCTTGATGCCCGAGCCTTTGTCGCGCTTGAAGGCCGCGGCCCATTTCACGTCGTCGGGCGACAGCACGCCCGTCTTGCCGTCGGGCAGGCCCAGCTTCACGCCGCCATTCGTCGAGCGCACCAGCGCAAGCATCCAGGTGTTGCCGCCGCCGGCGATCTTGTCGCGGTTGGCCTTGTCCCTGGCGAAGTCGATCAGCGCCTGCTCGAAGTCGTCGGTATTCTCCATCGCGCCGACCGGCCCCCGCCAGCCATGGCGGCGGTCATATGTCTCGAGCCCCGCGCGCAGCGCCGTCTGGGCGATGAGCTGCAGGTTGGAGTCGAGGGTAGAACGGATAGATAGGCCGCCTTCGTAGAAGGCCTGCTGCGCCTCTTCCTTGCTGGCGATGCCTTCGAGCTTGTTGGCTTCGCCGAGCGCGAGGATTTCCTTGCGCAACTCCTCGACATAGTAGGCTGCAGCCTGGTTCTCGTCCGTATCGAGGCGCTCAACCGTTGAGAGCGGCTCCGCCATCGCGACTTCGGCATCGGCCTTTTCGACATAGCCGTTGGCGACCATGCGGCCCAGCACGTAGTCGCGCCGCTTCAGCGCGGCTTCGGGATCGTTGTAGGGGTTCGCGCGGCCCGGCGCCTGGGCGAGTCCAGCCAGCAGCGCGCTCTCGGACAGGGTCAGGTCGCCAAGCGACTTGCCGAAATAGTTCAGCGATGCGGCGCCCACACCGTAGCTGCGGCCGCCGAGATAGATCTCGTTCATGTACAGCTCGAGGATCTCATCCTTCGTGAGCTGCTTCTCGATGCGCATCGCCAGCACGGCTTCGCGCACCTTGCGGTCGACCGAGCGCTCCGAGCCGACCAGCATGTTCTTCACCACCTGCTGGGTAATGGTCGAGCCGCCGCTCTGGCGCTTGCCCATCAGCGGGTTCAGCACGGCGCCGCGGAACATGCCCCACAGGTTGACGCCGGAGTGCTCGAAGAACTCCTTGTCCTCGGCGGAGATGAAGGCCTGGATCAGCTGGTCAGGCAGCTCCTCGGCAGGGACATAGACTCGATGCTGCGTTGCGAACTCGGCGACGAGGCGTCCGTCGCCTGCGTGCACGCGGCTCATGATCGGCGGCTCGTAGTTCGCGAGGTCAGCCTCGGAAGGCAGGTCGCTCGTGACGACGAAGAACCAGGCCGTCGCGCCAATGGCGGCGACGCCGATAACCGCGGCAGTGGCGATCAGGATTTTCTTGATCATGTCTCACCGGTTGGAGGCCGCCATAGACGGCCTCGAAAGTACGGCCCGTAACTCAGGTAAACCTGCCCAGACGCCAATGCGGCGTATGTGCCCGGAATCACCGATCTTTGCGGTGACATTAAGGCCCGGATTCCGCCGCTGACAGGGCTTTTCCCGTTAAAGTCAGCCCATCTTGGTCAACCTTCAGTTTACGCCTGCGGCGGCCGGCCGCGGGATCGCCTGACGCACGAGTCATCTGGCGGCCAGTATCTGGGTCTGGGTCTCGAAGAAGCTGTCGATTGCCTGGGCGATCCCCTCGACCAGTTTCTTTCGTTTCGTCTCCGACACCAGCATCGCGGCGTCCTGGTCGTTGGTGATGAAGCCCATTTCCAGCAGCACGGCCGGTACATCCGGGCTGAGCAGCACGTAGAAGCCTTTTTTACGATGAGGGTTCTGGAGCGCCGGCCAGCCGGCATCCGCCAGCGCGGGCAGCAGCGTCTGGGCGAAGCGCGCTGACTGGTTCTTGGTCTCGCGCTGGACGAGGTCGGCAAGGATCTGCGTCACCTCCTGCGGCCGGTCGGAGTCGATCTCGACATCGAGGATCCAGTCATTCTTGTGCCGGGCCGCCTCAACCCGCCTCTCGCCTTCGGATGAGAGCGTGTAGACCGATGCGCCACGGGTTTCCGCCTTCGGACCAGCGTCAGCGTGCAGCGAAATGAAAAGGTCGGCGCCGAGGTCGCGCGCACGCGCAACCCGGTCCTCCAGCTCGATGAAGGTATCGGTCGAGCGGGTCAGGGCGATGTCATAACGCCTGGATTTGGCAAGCTCGTCACGCAGCGCAGTAGCAATACCCAAGGTAACGTCCTTCTCGCGCAGGCCTTGCCGCGAGCTGGAACCGGGGTCCTTGCCGCCGTGGCCGGGGTCAATGACGATCAGCGGGCGGCGGGCCGTCTGCTGCGCCACCGGAGGCGGCCGGCTGCGGCTGCCTTCGGCGCTTTCGGTGAACTGCGTCAGGCTGGTCGCCTCCAGGTCGAGCACGATGCGATAAGGCTCGCCCTCGGTCTTCGGCGACAACACGAATTCGCGCGTCACAAGCGCAGGCGTCGCAAGATCGAGGACCAGACGCGATGTTGTCGCCGTGTTGTGGGCGTAGCGAAAGCCGCCCACGACGCCGCCGCCCTTCCCTGACCCTGACTCCGCCGTCAGCCCGTTGACCGACCAGCGCACTTTCGGCAGGTCGATCACCACTCGCTGGGTGCCGGCCGCGAGAAGGAAAAGGTGATAACGGAGCGGCTGGTCGCTCTCGACCACCACGCGCGTGCGATCAGGCTCGCCTCCGAAACGAACGGACGTCACCCGCGCGAGCGGGTCCGCTGACGCGGCGCCCGTGCCGGCAATCGCCAGCGCACACAGGAATCCAAGAACCCACGCCCGCACGTCCACACCCTCGGATAGGCGCCTAAGCCCTAACCGAGCGTCGTTAACTGGTGGTTCACAGGTGGGGCGAGCGTTACGGGGCGTTTACCTTGCCGCCTGCGAAAACCTCGGAAAACAATGCCCCTTTCGCGCGCAGGGCCTCGACTCCGCGCGAGATTTCCGCTGTTCTTCTGACTGAGTGGCCGCTGGCGGGGCGCGCGACACTGAGTGACCTGCAATGAAAGCCGTATTCCTGACCGCCGCTATCGCCGCGATCGCTGTTTCAGCCTGCGCGACTGCGCCACTTACTCTCGATGATGATCTGGTCGTTCCCGGCGAACGCATCGGCGAAGTCGAGATCGGCATGCCGCTCGCCACGCTGATGGCACTGAAGGGTACGCCGCTCCGCACTGTTCCGATCCCGGGCACCGAGGCGACCAGCTACACGTTCGACGGCTTCACTGTCGGCGCGCATGACGAAGTCTACTGGATCATCGCGGAAGATCCGAAGTTCCACACGGCGCATGGTGTCGCTCCTGGCGGCGAGCAGATCTTCGCGCGCGCCTCGCTCGGCAAGCCGAAGTGCGTGGTGACGAAGGATCACCTGACGATTTACGACTACGGCAACATCTACTTCAACGTCGACAATGGCAGCGGACGCGTGGCCCAGCTCGGCGTGCAGAAGAAGACGCAGACCTGCGAAAGCTGAGCCGTAGCGTTCTATCGGACAAAGTCGTGCATCAGATCCGCCGTCACGGCAGCGGCAGATGCATCACGCGCCAGCGCGAACGCCTCGCCGGCCCATAGCGGCGAGAAATCCGTGTCGCCGTTTGCTTCGGCGGCGGCGCGGAGCGGCGCGCAACCGTCCACCGCGCGTGGGAACGCCGGCGCGCCAGCGTTCATCGGCCCCACTTCGCGGACGAAGCGGTTGACAATCCCTCGCGCAGGGCGGCCGGTGAAAATGTTGGTGAGGGCTGTCTCTCCGCCTTTTGCCAGCGCCGCGCGATGCGCTTTGGTGGTGTCGCACTCGGGGCAACGCAGATAAGCCGTACCGATCTGGACGCCGCTGGCGCCCAGCGCAAACGCTGCCGCCACGCCGCGCCTGTCGCTGATCCCGCCGGCAGCAATGACGGGCACGCGCAACGCATCCACGATCAGCGGCACAAGCGACATCGTCCCGAGCTGCGTGGAGATATCGTCCGTCAGGAAGACGCCGCGATGGCCGCCAGCTTCTACACCCTGAGCGATGATTGCATCGCATCCGCGGTCTTCGAGATAGCGCGCCTCGTCCACGGTCGTAGCCGAGGACAGGATTTTGGCGCCTGTTGCGCGTACGCGGCCCATCAGCTCTTCGTCCGGAAGTCCGAAATGGAAGCTGACAACCTCCGGCCGCAGCTCTTCGACCACAGCGCAAAGTGCGTCATCGAAACGGCCTCGTCCTGCGGCAACGCCCCTCGGAGGCGCGATGCCGAATGCTTCGTAGTAGGGCCGCAGTCGTGCGATCCAGGCCTCTTCCCGCGCAACGTCTGGGACAGGGTCGGCGTGCGTGAAGAAGTTGAGGTTCAGCGGTCCCCGCGTGCGGGAACGGTAGTCCGCGACGGCCTTCCGGATTCCGTCCGCCGAGAGCATGGCGCAAGGCAGTGAACCGAGACCACCAGCATCGTTCACCGCGACCGCAAGTGAAACTCCCGACGATCCGGCCATCGGCGCCTGGATCAACGGAAGCGGACGGGTAAGCAGGGCGCACAGGTCTTTCGGCGTCGCCATTTGGCTCTCCGCTCCAACCGACATCGAGAGGTTAGAACAGTTTCCGCCATACGAGCAGAAGGATTTGAGGCTGTCCTGGTCAGGACAGCCTCAATGGCAGTCGCTCGTGTCGATATCAGCTCTGCTGATCAGTTCGGGCTTTCCTGCCTCGGGGGCGGCGCGACGTAGGACGCCTGGATCCCGGTCTTGGCGGTCAGCGGATTGCCGATGTCGAGGTAGGAGTTATTCGCCTCGGTGTAGGCGGGCCATTCGATCAGTCCCGGAACACTGGGGTTGCCGGTTTTCGCAAACTGCGCCCAGACCGTCGCTGTCTCGGAGGCGACCTTCAGGTCCACTTCGTCGCTCGCCGGAACGGCGCTGGTGCAGCCGCCGCCACGCGCAAGGCCCAGCGTCGTCGGCGAGGTTAGGCCGAGCGGAGCGGCGCCGAACACATAAGTGAGTTCGAGGCCGTGGAAGGCGACGCAGCCTTTCTCGTTTTTCCAGCCGATGGGCAGGTGGGTGAAGTTGTAGACCCAGGTCGGCGCGCCCGTCTTCGAGTGCATGTTGGCCATTTCGGGCACGGAGGTCTGCAGCATCGCCTCGCCCTGGTTGCCGCCGACGATCAGCGGAACCTTGCGCTGCTCGCCGGCCGCGAACATCTCGTTGATGGCCTTCGGAATGACCTTTCCGTCGACGGCCGGGCTTGCACGGAAGCCGACTTCTTCCTTGCCGGCGGCTTCCTGGATTTTCTCCCACGGAACGGCGCGCAGCTGGGCAAGCGCATCCGGGCCATCTTTCACGCCAACCGCAGCTGCGAGTTTCACGCCCGCCGCTTCGGCGTCAGCGATCTTGAGTGAACGGTCGGCGGTAGCGAGCGCCGATCCGCTCTCGACGATGGCCTTGTGGAACAGACCCTCGGCAAGCGGAGTCGCCATCTGCGAGATCACTTTCGAGCCGCCGCCCGATTCACCGAAGATGGTGACGTTGCCCGGATCGCCGCCGAAGGCCGCGATGTTGTCGCGAACCCATTCGAGCGATGCCTTGAGATCAAGCGTGCCGTAGTTGCCCGAGCCTTCGCCTTCCGCCGTCAGCGCCGGGTGAGCGAGATAGCCCATGGGGCCGAGGCGGCTGTTCGCCGTCACCACAACCACGCCCTTGTTGGGCAGTCCGGGGTGATTGTAGGTCGTCGACGAAGCCGTTCCCGACGTCAGGCCGCCGCCGTGGTAAAATACCATGACCGGCAGTTTTGCATCGGCAGTCTTCGCCGCCGTCACAACATTGAGATAGAGGCAGTCCTCGCTGATCGGCGCGCCTGTACCCATGCTGCTTTGGCCTTGCGGGCAGCGGTTCGGCCACTCGGTGGCGGCGCGCTCGCCTTCCCACGCAGCGGCGGGCTGCGGCGCTTTCCAGCGCAGGTCGCCAGTCGGCGGCGCGGCATAGGGGATGCCTTTGTAGATGAAAGCCGTCAGGCCGATCTCGGTCACGGTCGTGCCTTTGACCGCACCCTGCTTGGTCACGACGACCTCGCCGATCGGCGTGGACGCCGCTGCCGCCGATGCGTCTGCGGCCTTCTCGGGGCCGCAGCCCGACAGAAGCAGAATAACGCCGAGAAGTGGCGCAATGGACTTGTACGCGATGGATCTGGACATTCGCTTCGCTCCCCTAACAGTCAGATTTGTTTGTTTCTGAGAGCCGCAACCTAGCCTCAACGATTGCGAAGCGCCACCCTTGGTTCGAGGGCAGTTCCGACCGCTTATTTTGAAGAGTCGGTATGGCTAGGCGGCCGCCGGATTGAGCACCACATCGGGTTCGCGCTTGCCCTTCCAGATGAGGCGAATGACGCGGCCCTGCGCGACCGACTGGACGGCGTGGGGGATCAGGGCGACGAGGCACGTCCCGCCCTGCCGGCGTACGGACGGATAGATGATGCCGTTGAGGCCCTTCGTCCTCGCAGCATCGGCGACTGCGTTGCCGTGCGGATAGCCGATCTCGATATCCGGGTTGAGGCATTCCGGCTGCGGGTCGGGAAGACTGCGTAGATCGAGGAATTCGCCGGCAAAGCTCGCGAAGAGCTCTGCATAGTCGACGTTGGTTTTGTAGACGCCGATGTTGTCGAGTTCGCGCGTGAGGTGGAACGAGACTTCGGCGATCGCTGTCTCGACCTCGAAGGCGGCGTACCAGGCGCCGCGGTTCGGTCCGTTGAAACGGTTGAGGCCGCGCGGGCGCGCATACGCAAATGCTGCGTTGATGAGACTATGGCCCGGCACCCCGAAGACAAACTCCATCGGACTGATGCCGGCGCCGCCGCGGCGCTGGCGCAGCAATCGGTCGCTGGTCGCGCCTTCGATCTCGGCGAGTGTTTCGAGGTCTTCCTCGCCAACGAGATCGGCGAGCACCGGCTTGCGCAGCCGTGCGGTGGAAACCAGCCGCACGGCGCGCTCGACCGTCGTCAGGATGACGGGGAAGGCATCGATCACTGTGATGGCCTACAGGGCGCCGCGCAGGGCATCGACGTGACGACGGACGTCCATCATCTGCGGGATGCCGCCTTCGATCATGGAGTCGATCGGCGTCTGCCCGCCGAACAGGGGTCCACGGTTGCCGAGAGCAACCCAGCGGTCAGCCAGATCATCGGCGAACAGCAGGTGCAGTCCCTTGTAGATGCCGACCATGGCCGACAGGCGGGTGAGTTGATCCTGGTTCAGCGCCGCCGCCTTTTCGGCATTGCGCTTGATGCGCTCCCACGTGCTGGTGGAGACAGCCAGTAACGCCGCAGCCTGCGCGCCGCTGAGGCCCCATTTGTCGACGATGGCGAGATACGCCTTCAGCGCCGTCGGCGTGTAGCGCCGGCGTTCGACCTCTTCCGCGAATGCGGCTGGTCCCGTCGCCGCCTGTCCACGCAGGCCGAACTCGACAGATGCCTCTTCAAAACCTTTGGCCATATTCCATCTCCTGATGGCCCATATACCATCAAATGATGCAAACTGGCAAGCCTTGCCCTGCCCGCTTGCCGTCAACGATGGATGGTTTCCGCAAAAATTCCAAAGAATCAGGGGACTTGTCGGCCCCTGCGGCTCTACGCCCTGTGAATAAGCCGCTCCCTGCCCGGCTTGCGCCTTCCCCTCGCGACCCAATTTGTGCATGGTAACTTCGAGTTCTGCCGGATCGGCAGAGTCTCACGCCCATAGCGACAGATTTCCGAAATATCTATGTCGTAGAGGGCGTTAGGCGGCATCGCGCGCACGGGTTTTCCGCTACGCGATGCGCCAGCAGTAGCTGGCCCGGGCGTGCGATTCCCTTGTCGCGCAGAAGGACCAGCGGGTTTGAGCGTATTCGGAGGTCAGCGTCGAGCTGCCTCTTTGGTCAGGGCATCCATGAACGCGACTTCGCGAAATTCAGTCAGCCCGACCGGACGCTCCGCCCCCCGTATCCGTGACTACCCATCCGTTTCGCGGGCCGTGGCCGCGCATTCGCGCGCCGCCCGCATACCAGACAGTGAGGTTTTCCTACATGAGCAAGCTCATGCTGATCGACGCCAGCCACCCCGAGGAGACTCGGGTGGCGGTCGTCGCCAACGGACAGATTGAGGATTTTGACTTCGAAGCCAGGAACAAGCGCCAGCTTCGCGGGAATATCTACCTCGCCAAAGTAACCCGGGTCGAACCATCGCTCCAGGCCGCGTTCGTCGACTATGGCGGCAACCGCCACGGCTTCCTGGCCTTCTCCGAGATCCATCCCGACTACTACCAGATCCCGAAAGAGGATCGTGAAGCCCTGCTCGCCGAGGCTGAAGAGGAGGAAGATGACGAGGAGGAGAATGGCGCTGAAGCCGGTGAGGATGCCGAAACCTCCTCCGCCACCGAGGAAGAAGCCGAAGACGAAGATGAACGCAAGGCCGCCCGCCGCAACGCCTTCTTCCAGCGCAAGTACAAGATCCAGGAAGTCATCCGCCGCCGGCAAGTGATGCTGGTGCAAGTCGTCAAGGAAGAACGCGGCAACAAAGGCGCGGCCCTTACCACCTATCTCTCGCTCGCCGGCCGCTACTGCGTCCTGATGCCGAACACCTCGCGCGGCGGGGGCATCTCCCGCAAGATTACCAACGCCAACGACCGCAAGCGCCTGAAGTCCATCACGTCGGAATTCGAAATCCCGCGCGGCGCCGGCCTCATCGTGCGTACCGCAGGCGCCAAGCGCACCAAGTCGGAAATCAGCCGCGACTTCGAATATCTGACCAAACTCTGGCAGCAGATCGTCGGCAAGACGATGGAATCGATGGCCCCTGCCCTCATCCACGAGGAGGGCCACCTTGTCCTGCGCGCCGTGCGCGACCTCTACGACAAGGACGTCGAACGTATCATCGTCGAGGGCGACGAGGCTTACAACGAAGCCAAAACCTTCGTGAAAATGCTGATGCCTGCACATGCGCGGAAGGTCGTCGAGCACGAGGGCCAGCCGCCGCTGTTTGTGCAGACCGGCATCGAGGACCAGCTCGAAGGCATCTTCTCGCCGACCGTGCAGCTTCCGTCAGGAGGTTACATCGT
>DATBNA010000061.1:0-4672 GCA_036554545.1 Hyphomonadaceae bacterium | reverse complement strand
AGGACCTCGGTTTCGCCGTACGCTGGGCTCCGATGGACAAGGTTGGCCGCGCCGGTCACCTGGTCGCCACGCACGCCGGCAAAGGCAAGCGCATGCTGCTGATCGGGCACCTCGATACGGTGTTCGAGCTGGCGAGCCCTTTCCAGAGGTACAACGTGCTGTCGCCAGGTGTCGCCGAAGGCCCAGGCGTCAACGACATGAAGGGCGGGCTGGTCGTCATGGTGCAGGCGCTGCGCGCCATGAAGGAAGCCGGACGCCTCAAGGACGCCCACGTCACGATCGTTCTTACGGGCGACGAAGAGCGCGTCGGCGCGCCGCGCAATGTGTCGCGGGAAGAGCTGGTCGCCGCGGCGAAGGCAAGCGATGTGGCGCTGGAGTTCGAGGCGCTGGCGCGCGACAACGGGGTCGACCATGGCTCCATAGCCCGGCGCTCGTCGTCTGGCTGGACGGTGACGACCAGCGCGAAGTCGGGCCACTCGTCGGGCATTTTCGGCAAGGACGCCGGCGACGGCGCCGCCTACGAGCTCGCGCGCATCATTGCCGATTTCCGCAAGGAGCTGCCGGAGCCGAACCTCACCTTCAATGTCGGCCTTATGCTATCCGGCGAGAGCATCACGCTGGACCAGACCGACACAGGCGGAGCGGCGACCGGCAAATCGAACGTCATTCCGCCCGCCGGTTTCGCAGAAGGCGACATGCGGACCCTGTCCAACGAACAGACCGACCGCGTGCGTGAAAAGATGAAGGCCATCGTCGCGCGTAACCTGAACGGAACGAAGGCCGAGATCGCATTCAGCGAAGGCTATCCGGCCATGCCGCCGACCGAAGGCTCGCGCGCCGTGCTTGCGAGGCTCAACACCGTCAACAAGGACCTTGGCCTCCCCGCGATGCCGGAGCTCGATCCGCTGAAGCGCGGCGCCGGCGACATCGCCTATGTCTCGCACATCGTCGACGGCCTGATCGGTCTTGGCGCAGCCGGCGAGGGAAGCCATGCGCCGGGAGAGACGATCGACCTCACGAGTCTGCCGCTGCAGGCCAAGCGCGCCGCGATCCTGATGTACCGGCTGTCGAAAGAGCCGCGCTAGCGTTGGATCAGGTCGCGGATGCGCTGGCCGAGTGTGGCGACAGGGAAGGGCTTGGTGAGCACCTGCATGCCCGGCTCGAGATGGCCGTGGCCGATAAGGGCATTCTCGGCATAGCCGGTGACGAACAGCACCTTCAGGCCCGGACGCAGCTTGCGCGCTGCATCCGCCACCTGCCGCCCGTTCATGCCGCCCGGCAACCCGACGTCAGTGATGAGTAGATCGATACGCACATCGGACTGCAGGATTTTCAGCCCGCCTGGGCCGTCCGCTGCTTCCAGCGCGCGGTAGCCGTTCTCGTCGAGCACGTCGAGAATGAGCATCCGCAGCAACGGTTCGTCGTCGATGACCAGCACGGTTTCGCCATCGCCCTTGTTGACCGTTTCCTCATCCTGCGGCGCCTGCTGCTCGTCGATGTTTCCAAAATAGCGCGGCAGGTAGAGGCACATGGTCGTACCCTTGCCGACTTCTGAATAGATGCGAACCTGGCCGTTCGACTGCCGCACGAAGCCGTAAACCATCGACAGGCCGAGCCCGGTGCCCTGTCCGATCGGCTTGGTGGTGAAGAACGGATCGAAGGCGCGGGCTATGATGTCGGGCGTCATGCCGACGCCAGTGTCGGTGATGCAGATCGATATGTACTGGCCGGGCGGAAGGTCGCGCTCCCGCGCCGCGCGCTCATCCAGCCATTTGTTGGCGGTCTCGATCGTCAGGCGTCCGCCGGCGGGCGTCATTGCGTCGCGCGCGTTGATGCAGAGGTTGAGCAGCGAGTTTTCGAGCTGTGAGGGGTCGATTTTCGTCGGCCAGAGACCGCCCGCGCCGACAACTTCCACCGTGATGGACGGCCCCACGGTCCGGCGGATCAGCTCTTCCATCCCGGCGATCAGCTTGTTGGCGTCGACCGGCTCGGGGTCGAGCGCCTGTCTGCGCGAGAAAGCCAGCAAGCGTTGTGTGAGCGAGGCCGCGCGGCGTGCGCCCTCATGGGCCGCGGTGATGTAGCGCTGGACGCCTTCCAGCCGGCCTTCCGAAATCCGCTTCTCAAGCAGTTCCAGACTCCCGCTGATGCCGCCGAGCAGGTTGTTGAAATCGTGGGCGATGCCGCCTGTGAGCTGGCCGACGGCCTCCATCTTCTGCGACTGGCGCAGCGCCTCTTCGGTTTCCTTGAGGCGGGCCTGCTCGTTGAGGCGGTCGGTGACGTCATAGACGATCTGGAAGGCGCCGACGCGCTCGCCCGCGTCATCGAGCAGGGGGTAGTAGCGCATTTCATAGCAGCGGCGGGCGAGCGCGGGATTTCCGAACTCCTGCACTTCGACGAATGGCGCCTCCGCCAACGCGCGGCGCCAGATCGCTTCGACAGCGGCGGCGTCGTCCGGGAGATGCGCCAGCGCGTCTGTCATGCGCTCGCCGATTTTGGGACGCACGCCATAGATTCGTTCGAACTCGCTGGCCGAGGCCTCATTGATCGCCAGCCACCGGAGGTCGCGGTCGGCCACCTGCACCAATGCGTCAGCGCTCTGGATGATCTCGGCGAACAGCCTGCGTTCGGCCAACGCCGCCGCGACCCTCTGTTCCAGCGTTGCGTTGAGTTCCTTCAGCGCCTGCTCGGCGCGCTTCCTTGCCGTGAGATCTTTGAAGAGAACCGCAACCTGCCTGCGGCTGGCCGGTTCGACCCGGAAGGCGGCGAGCTCCAGCCAGCGGCCGGTGGCTTCCAACTCCTTCTCGAAGCGGATCGGCTTTCCGGTGATGAGAACGTCGCGATAGAGATCGATCCATCCCTGCGCCTCGTCCGGCACCATCTCGCGGACCTTCTGGCCCACGACATTCGGGATGCCGGCGTTGGCTGTGTAGGCCGGGTTGGCCTCGACGTGAACATAGTCGCTCAGCGGACCATGCGGACCGTCGAAGAACTCGATGATGCAGAAGCCTTCGTCGATCGAGTTGAAGAGAGCGCGATAGCGCCGCTCGCTTTCGCGAAGGTCTGCGGCGGTGCGGACGGCCTGGGTCGTTTCCGTGCACACCACCAGCACGCCGCCGACGCCATTGGGCGAGGTCTCGTCGTCGATGGGGCCATAACTGTAGGTCCAGTAGACATCCTCGCGCCGGCCATGGCGGGTGATGGGAACGAGGGCGTTTTCGTGCCAGGTGGCCCCACGCCCCGCCATCACCTGTTCGATCTGCGGACCGATGATGTCCCAGATCTCGTCCCAGACCTCGCGCCCGGGACGACCCAGCGAGGAGGGGTGGCGCTCGGCTCCGATCGATTGACGATAAGCGTCGTTGTAGAAGCAGAGGCCCTGCGGTCCCCAGAAGATGTACATGGGGTGGCCGGTGTTGAGCATGAGGCGCACCGCCGTGCGCAGCGCCTGCGGCCATTGCACGGGCGGGCCAAGCGGAGACGACGACCAGTCATGGGCGCGGATCAGCGCGCCCATTTCGCCGCCGCCCGTCAAGAACGCAGCGCCCTGTGCGGTTTCCGGCTCTGAAATTGCTGACAATCCGGTTCCCGATCCGCAGCGGTATGGATGATAACCTAAGTGAAATAGATCGGCCGGCCAGTGCGGCCAAAAAAACGCCGCCGGTCAGGCAGGGGCGGAGACCGTCAGGTCGGGAGAAACGGCGGCGACCGCCCGGGCGACGTAGGTTTCCTTCTCGCCCACGGGTGCAGCGTAATGCAGGGCCTCCTCGTGATGCCGGCCTTCCACCCCTGGCCTTCATCCGGTTCAGGATCGAAGCGGCGATGAACGAGTCGAGCTCGTTGAAACCGTCGAACGTAAGAACCGCGATCTGCTCGAGAAATATCCTGCTAAGCTTACGTCCTCAGCCAATCCGGCTTTGCAAACGGCAGTTTCAAATCGCGCGCAAGGGCCTCGTGCGCGATCTTGCCTTCCGCGACATTGAGGCCTTCGGCGAGATAGGGATCGGCCTTGAGCGCGGCTTTCGTGCCCTTGTTCGCAAGGTCGAGGGCGAAGGGAAGGGTGACGTTGTTGAGCGCATAGGTCGAGGTGCGCGGCACGGCGCCCGGCATGTTGGCGACGCAATAGTGGAGGACGCCGTCGATCTCGTAGATCGGGTCATCGTGCGTGGTGGGGCGCGACGTCTCGAAGCATCCGCCCTGGTCGATCGAGATGTCGACGAGCACTGCACCCGGCTTCATGTGCTTGAGGTGGGCGCGAGTCACCAGCTTGGGCGCCGAGACGCCGGGGATAAGTACGGCGCCGATGACGAGATCGGCCTCGATCACGGCGCGGTCGATGGCGGCTTGCGTGGCGTAGACGGTGTCGACGGCGCCGGCGAACTGCACGTCGAGTTCTTCGAGGCGCGGCATGGAGCGGTCGAACACGGTGACGTTGGCGCGGTTGCCGTTGGCCATCTCCGCCGCATGGGTGCCGGCGACGCCGCCGCCGAGGATGACGACATTGGCCGGCGGCACGCCGGGAACGCCGCCGAGCAGCAGGCCACGTCCGCGCTTGGTGCGCATCAGCGCATAGGCGCCGACATTGATCGACATGCGGCCGGCCACCTGGCTCATGGGCTGCAGCAGCGGCAGGCGGCCGGCGCGATTGGTGACGGTTTCGTAGGCGATGCAGATG
>DATBNA010000646.1:0-3038 GCA_036554545.1 Hyphomonadaceae bacterium | reverse complement strand
CACGCGCCGCGTCATAGGTTTGCTCATTCTGGCGAAAGGCGGACGTGCCGACGAACCGCTCATCATCGAATGCCAGGCGCTGTCGTCCGGCAACAACCTGCCCGGCGCCGAAATCGTGCGTCAGCTGTAGGCGATTGATCTCGAGCGTTTCGCGGTCGGGAATGACCGGTCCAGGGGGCCCGTCCTGGGTTTCGTCGCGATAGAGGTCCGCAACCCATTCCAATTCGCCGAGCAGGGTTGTTCCCTCCGATAGCTGCGTTTCCGCGCCCGCCTGGACCCGAAGCGTCAGCAAGTCTTCTTCGGCGGCCGGCAGATCCGAACTCACGCTCTCGAAGCGCAGCCTTGCCTCGCCGAATCCGCGCAAGGACATGCCTCCACCGGGCGCCACAGCTTCCTGGCTGAAGGCGGGCGCGCTGCAGAGCAGGAACGCCAATCCCGTCAGCGGAATCGGACGTGGAAAAATCCTGCGCGAGGGGATGAACCGGATCGTCATATCCGCCGACCAAATATCCAGAGAGATGTTGTGGGCTTTTCCCTGCCCAGTCTCAGGACTAAGCATGCCTGTCGAAGGGCGCAACGATGTCTGAACAGACTAGATATCCTGACGAAACGCTGCGGGACTACGTGAAGGGCCGGCTTCCAGCCGTCCGGGCGCTGGAGATTGAAACCGCCGCCGGCGCTGACGCTGCGCTTGCGGCTGAAATCGCGCTCGTTCGCGGCATCGTTGAGTCCGGCGACGCGGCCTACTGCCGCGCTCCGCCGGCCGAGCTTGGCTGGGCGAAGCTGTCGCGTGCGATCGACGCCGAGGCAGGCAAGCGCCCGATTGTGCCGAGCCAGTTCTCGCGCTGGCAGGTCGCCGCGGTGGCGCTCGTCGCTGTTGCCGTCACTGGTCTCGTGGTGGGCCTTATGCCGCGCGCGGCCGAGCAGGACGGCTATCAGACCGCCACCGCGCGGCCGGTCTTTCCCCATGCCGCTCTGGCGACGTTCAATCCGGCGGCGCAGGAAAGCGCCATCCGCGAGGCGCTCCGCGCCGTGGATGCCGAGATCGTCGCAGGACCGAGCGCGCTTGGCGTCTACATGCTGGCCTTCAAGACTTCCGAGGCGCAGACCAAAGGCATCGAAGCCCTGCGCGCGCGCGCAGGGCTTGTCGAGACCGTGCAGGCGAACTGATCAGATCTTGCGAATCATCCCGGCAAGGCACTGCATCAGCAGCTTCTTGGCGTGGAATATCCGAGTCTTGATCGTGCCCTGCGGCGCCTGCTCCAGCTCGGCGATTTCGGCGTAGCCCATGTCCTCATAGAAGGCGAGGCGGATGGCGCGCGCCTGCGCCGGCCGCAGCTTGTCGATACAGGCGCGGACCTGCGCAGCATCGCTCGCCGCCTCGATCACGGTTTGCGCCGTCGGGGCCACGTCGGGAGGATCGAAGTCCTCATCCAGCGGAACCTCGCGTCCCCTTTTCCGGAAGCGGTCTATGGTCTTGTTCCGCGCAATCGAGAACACCCAGGTCTTCACAGATGACCGGTCCTCATAGCGCGATGCCGACCGCCAGACGTCCAGGAACGTGTCCTGCGCGACATCGAAGGCTTCGACGGGATCACGAAGCCGGGATTCGATGAACTGCAGCAGGCCGGCCTGATAGCGCTCGTAGAGCCGCTTCATCGCGCCCTTGTCGCCGCGGGCGATGCGCCCGAGCAGGGCGCGGTCGTCGTCATGATCGTCCACCACGATCGCTCCATCCCGCGCGCTCCGATTCCCCTGTGGTGTTGGTCGCGATGAAATGGCCGGTCAAGTCGACTTGCGCATACGTGAACCCCTAGGTGCTCATAGGGTCTTCGACAGATTGTCGACGACGAAAGCAAAAAAGGCCGGAGCATCGCTCCGGCCTTTCGCTTCTGCGATCAGCAGATGTCAGAGGTCGATCTGGGCGTCCGACGGGATCGCCATCATCATGCCGCTGGCTTTCAGTTCGGTCGCATCGAGGTCGCCCGACTTGTCGACGTCAAGCTGCACGAAGCGCGGCTTGAGCGAGGCCATCATGCCTTTCAGTTCGTTCTCCTGGATCTTGCCGTCATAGTTGTCGTCGACCATGCCGAACTGCATGGAGGACATCAGCTGCGACTGCAGGTCGTTGCGGACATTGTCGACAGTCTCGTCGACCCAGCGATAGTTGATGCGGAAGTACATCATCTCCTGGTGCGACTGCTCGCCCGTGCGGACGACGTCGTTGTAGGAGGCGATCGGCGAGCCGGCCGAATCCTTGTTGACCGGGCTGAGCTTCTTGTTGTTCGTCGAGTTGTCGAACACCCAGGTCGCGATCAGCTTGGTGCCTTTCTTGATCAGGATCGGCTCCACCGGATCGTAATCGCGCTGCCAGTTGAAGTCGTATTTCGGCAGCGACAGCAGCATGGTCTCCTTGCCGTCCGGGTTCTTCTGCATCAGCTCGACGTGGTAGCCGCGATAGTGGGCGTGCGGATACAGCGTGTAGAGATACATGTCCGCCGGAGCGGTGATGTAGGCCACTTCCTTGTGGCGCGCTTCCTTGGCCGGGATCGTGAGGCCGAAGTCGAAGATCACGGTCGAGCGCTTGATGTATTTCGGCGGGGTTTTCAGCGTGTAGAAGCCGACCTGCGTCTTGTCGGTCGAGGCCTTGCCCGTCGTCGTATAGTGCATCTGGAAGTTCAGCGTGCCGCCGGCCGGAATCGGGGCGCCCGAACCTTCCGCCATCACCTGCGCTTCAGCGCCTGGCGTGTAGGAGCCGACCGAGCCGCCCGGGATTTTCGGCCTTGGGGCGTCGCGATCCGGCGAGTGGTTCGACGTGACGTGGTGCAGGACGGTGCGCTCGCCCGGCTTGATGGCGATGGCCTTGAGCCAGGTGTCGCCCTGGAACGGGTTGTCGACCTGCATCGTCTGGTATTCGACGGTGCCCGAAGCCGGAACGTTGAACGAGGGGAGCTGGACGATGACGTCCGGCTTGCCGAGCGAGGTCGGCCAGTCCGGCGCCTTGCCGGCCTTTTCCTTCAGCGTGTCCGGACCCGAAC
>DATBNA010000645.1:0-1795 GCA_036554545.1 Hyphomonadaceae bacterium | reverse complement strand
AAGATCGCCGGCACGAAAGCGGCGTCGGTGCCGATTTCGTGCGCCTTGAGGATCAGAAACGCTGGGCTAAAGCGCGCTAGCGACAATAGGCTTGCAACAAGGATCGCCCACCAAAACGAGCGCGGCAGTGATGCCAGATCGCTACCGCGGATCGGCAGTCGGCGACCATTCGCGAGGTCCGGCACTTCCTTGAAAGAGCGGAAAAAGCACCACGACAGCGATGCACGCGGGAACGATGAAGCGCAGAAGGACCTGCAGAAAGCGTGCGATGTGCGACGCAAGCCCGGTCTCCTCGGCAAGCAACCGCGTGGGCAGGATCCATCCCGCGAACAGGGCAAGAGCGAAGCCGCCGAACGGCAGCATGATGTTGGACGTAAGGTGATCGAGCAGATCGAAGACCGTAGCCCCTGCAAAGGCCGGTACGGATGCCAGCGGATGCCAGCCCGCCCATGCATTGAACGACAGGACTGTCGCCAGACCGCAGACCCAGCATGCCGCCGCAGTCGCAACCGTCGCCCTGGCGCGCGACCATCCGCGCCGTGAAAGCGCCGCGACCGGCATCTCCAGCATGGAAATGCCGGAGGCGATTGCGGCCACAATCAGCAGCAGGAAGAAGCCGAACGCGGCGACGACACCCCCTGGAATACGCGCAAAGGCGAGCGGCAGAGTCACGAACATCAGGCCGGGGCCGCTGGCCGGGTCGAGCCCCTCCGCAAACACGATCGGGAATATGGCAAACCCCGCAGCCAGCGATACCGCCGTATCACCGAGGATGGTGACGATGGCCACCTTGCGCAGGTCCACGTCGGCCCCGGCATAGGCGGCGTATGTGATCATCAATGCCAGGCCGACACCGATCGAGAAGAAGCCGAGGCCGAGCGCATCGAGCGCGGCGTTCAGCGTCAGATGCGCAGGATCGAGGCGAAACAGGAACCGCAGCGTCGCGCCGAGGTCGCCCATTGCTGACGAGAACAGGCCGAGGCCGACAATCAGAACGATCAGGATGGGCATAAGGACTTTGCAGGCCTTCTCGATGCCCCCAGCAATTCCCCGTGCCACGATGAAGGCAACTGCAGCCATGTACAACAGATGAAAGGCCGCCATCGTCACCGGCGCCGACATCAGTGCATCGAAGCGCGCCTGCGCCGCGGCCGCATCGAGGCCGTTGAGGCCACGGCTCGCGACGTCCACCGCATAAGCGACCGCCCAGCCGCCAATGACGGAATAGAAGCTTAGAATGAGGAAAGCGGCGATGACCCCCATGAGGCCGACCAGCGCCCACAGGCGCGATCCACCCACCTCCCCAGCGACGCTGGCGATCGCATCCGCGGCATCCGACCGTCCCCGCCGTCCGATGGCGAATTCCACCAGCATGAGCGGAAACACGATCAGTACCAGGCCGAGAAGATAGAACAGCACGAACGCGCCGCCCCCGTTGGCGCCGACCTCGTAGGGAAACTTCCAGATGCTGCCGAGGCCGACCGCTGCGCCGATCGTCGCCAGGATGAAGCCGGTGGGGCTCGACCAGAAGTCCTGTGGCTTGCTCATGATCTATGAGGAGGTATGGTCATTGAACCAAATGCCGGAAGCCGTCGTGTGCCAGTCGCGCCAATCAGCGCGCTGGCCCAGGCACTTCTTTCGCTTTGCCTCCCTTGATACGAAAGGTTACGTCTTTCATCAAAATCGAACATGTAACAAGCCCATTCGGCGTCAACGCTGGTTGCGCAGCCGCAGACCGGCTTGCGCCTGCGTGATCACGGTTCCGGCGGCGCCCCCGAGAAGCGCCGGCGCATCG
>DATBNA010000619.1:0-2277 GCA_036554545.1 Hyphomonadaceae bacterium | reverse complement strand
CGATGCGCGCCGCCGCCAACCAGCTCATCGTGCCGCCATAGCAATAGCCGGTGACGCAGACCTTTCCCGACTGCTTCATCAGATCGAACACACCACCGACGTCGTTCATTGCGTTGTCAGGGCCGTTTCCAATCGCCAGATCGCGGCCTCTCGCCACGGCCGCGGCGATGTCCTTCACATCCGCCACGAAACCAGGCGCGGCGCGATCGTACATTGATGGCGCAATCGCCTCGTAGCCCTCGGCGCCAAAGCGATCCGTCATCTCCTTGACATGGGCGGACAGGCCAAAGATTTCCTGGATGACGATGACGCCGCCCCTGCGTGCTCCCCGTGGCGCCGCGCGATACGCGTCGAACTCGAACCCGTCGCGGCTCTTCACGCGGATCATGCTGCCAACCATTGTTTTCTCCTTGTCGCCTGGCGTCAGCATGGAGCGCCGAACTGTGCAGGCAAGAGGCCGGGGCTATTTCAGCTCTTTCACCAGCACGCGCATCCCGCGACTGCGGCCAGGCCTGAGGCCGCCCGAGAAAACCTTGCCGCCGATATCGGAGAACCCCCAGCGCGCGTAGGCCGCCCTCGCCCACTCGGCATGCTCCATCACGTCGAGCCAGACATAGTCGCAGCCATTGGCGATGGCTTCCTCGTCGGCAAGCTCCAGCAGCTTGCGGCCGATGCCGCCGCGGCGGGCGCCGGGCAACAGATAGATTCGCGGGATCTCCGCGCCGTTCGGCCGCTTGTTGATCGGCTCGAGAGAGCCCAGCACCATTGTGAGGAAGCCGACGGCGACGCCATCCTGGCGAGCGACCCAGGTGCGCGTTTCCGACCTCGTCAGGAACGCACGCACGGCATCCGGGCCGAAACCCATGACCTGCCGGCCGAAGGCCACTGCATCGTCCCAGTCCTCGTGATAGGCGGCCGCATAGGCGGCGGGACCGATGACGCCGAGTTCGGCGATGTCGGCCTCAGTCGCGCGAGCAATGACGATATCCATGCGCTACTCTCCGCTGCAGCAGGCTGGGAGACAATGGCCGGAAGCGAAGGACACCCTGGCGGCAGGCCTTGGCGCCGCCCGGCGCATCACGCGACTTTCACCATCGCTGCGCTTTCGGGCAGCTCCTTGGCGAAGGCGCGCTGGTAGAATTCCGCGATCGCCGGCCGCTCGAGTTCGTCACACTTGTTGACGAAGGTCATCCGGAAAGCGAGGCCGATGTCGCCAAAGATCAGCGTGTTCTCGCCCCAGGTGATGACGGTCCGCGGGCTCATCACGGTCGAGATGTCGCCGGCGATGAAAGCGTTGCGCGTCATGTCGGCGACGCGGACCATCTTGGAGATTGTTTGCTTGTCGAGGTCTGGCACTTTCGCGGAGACAATCTCCACCTCGGCGTCATGCTCGAGATAGTTGAGCGTCGTCACGATGCTCCAGCGGTCGAGCTGGCCCTGATTGAGCTGCTGCGTACCGTGATAGAGGCCCGTCGTGTCGCCGAGGCCCACCGTATTCGTCGTCGAGAACAGGCGGAACCAGGGGTTCGGCTTCATCACGCGGTTCTGGTCGAGGAGCGTCAGCTGGCCGGAGGCTTCAAGGATACGCTGGATAACGAACATCACGTCCGGCCGGCCGGCGTCGTATTCGTCGAACACCAACGCGATCGGGCGCTGCAGCGCCCAGGGAAGAATGCCTTCCCGGAATTCCGTCACCTGCTTGCCGTCCCTGAGGACGATGGCGTCCTTGCCGACGAGGTCGATGCGGCTGACATGACTGTCGAGGTTGATACGGATCAGCGGCCAGTTGAGGCGCGCCGCGACCTGCTCGATGTGCGTCGATTTTCCGGTGCCATGATATCCTTGTATCATTACCCGGCGATTGAACTTGAAGCCCGCCAGGATCGCCCGCGTGGTCTGCGGATCGAAGCGGTAGGCCGGGTCGAAATCGGGGACGTAGCTCGATTTCTCCGCGAAAGCCGGCGCCTTCCAGTCAAGATCGATCCCGAACGTCTTTTTCGCGTCCACCTCCTTCGTGGGGACGAGCGAAAGCAGGGCGTCGGAGGCGTCGGTCACGGCCATGGGAGGAAAATCTCTCGTATCCTTCGGGCTGATATAGTCGCTCCACCAGCAACATTGCAACGCAACATCGAGGCTGGAAACGAGCCTGTCTGCGGGGCGAGCCCGGCAGAAAAACGGGCTATATCGCGCAAATCACCCTTTCGGACGATTGCGCCTGCCCCCCGGCGGGCGCTTTGCTGGCGTCTGGCGAACATCAGGAGCGCTCGGAATGGCCAA
>DATBNA010000112.1:0-10309 GCA_036554545.1 Hyphomonadaceae bacterium | reverse complement strand
TCGAGGCGCAGTACGGCGCCGAGCAGGACGAGGTCGCGGCGTTCGAGACGCCGACGGACGATTATCTGACCTTCGACGCACGGTTTGGCATCGATCTTACGGACAATGTTCATCTGTTGCTTGAAGGGCGGAACCTGTCCGACGAGGAAGTGCGCGTGCATTCCTCGCCGCTGAAGGAGATCGCGCCGTTGGCTGGGCGGAATTTTCGGGTGGCCTTGAGAGCAGAGTTCTGACGGCTGCCTCCCGTTCGCCTTCCTCCCCTCGACAGGGCGATGCGGGCGCGGTCCGGGTGGGGCCTGAAGTCTAACCAAGGCTCGAGCCCCACCTGGCCGTCTGAATACGGTGCTGGCCTGTCCAGCCTGCCTCATCAAATCATGCAGAAACACTGGCCTTGCCGACGGATGCGCGTGCACGCATCTGGTGGCGGAAGACAGGAAGGGACAGTGCATGAAGGCCGAAACGCTGATGCTCTACGCAGGCTGGGCGGCGCTGGCGGGCGCGCTGATCCCGGTCATGGCCGCGCTTCAGGGCACGATGGGGCGTTCGCTGCAGTCGCCCTTCCACGCCGCGCTGATCGGCGTCGGCATCGCCTTTCTCACCGTCGGCGTCACCTTCGCCGTCATGCGTCCCGCGATGCCATCCGCAGACCTTTTCGCTGCAGTTCCGAGAATCGCCTGGCTCGCCGGCCTCGCCATGGCTTTCTACGCGCTGACCGTCACTTTCCTCACGCCGAAGTTCGGCGTCGGTAATGTCGTGATGTGTGTCGTCGTCGCGCAGCTCATCATGTCATCGCTGATCGACCAGTTCGGCCTCTTCGGCGCGCCGGTCTACACCATCGACCTCAAGCGCGCCGCTGGCCTTGTCCTGCTCGCAGGCGGCGCTGCGCTTGTCGCCATCAAATAGTCAACCGCGCCTTGCGATCACCCAGGCGCCATGGTGATGGCCGTGGTCTGTATGGCGCAGCACCAGCCGACTGAAGCCGCGCGACATGAAGCACTGCATCACGTCGCTGAAATTGTAGTCGTGCATCTGGATCAGCGGATCGACCGGCCAGCCCTTCTGCCTGTGTACGCGCAGATTGCGCCAGTGACGGAAATGCTCGACCAGTTTGCGCGGCCGCATGCCCTCCCGCCATCCGGTGATCTGGACGCTGGCGAAGGCATCCGGCGCCGCGCGGTCAAGACATGAGCCGAGCAGGGTTATGCCTTCAGCGGGCGGAATGTGCTGAAAGACGATGTAGGAGTTGATCCACGAGAACGGACCGGGCGGAAGTTGCGTGGTAAGCGTAAGATTCGCAGGCGCCGATTCCCTCGCGACCCGCACCATGGATTCCGATACGTCGTATCCGGTGACCTTCGGCATCGTCCTGGCAATGGCGTAGCTGAGGCGGCCCACGCCGCAGCCGATGTCCAGCGCTTCGCCTTCGGTCGGACGCGCGCCAAGGTCGGCATCGAACCAGGCCAGCACCTGCGCGATATCGGCCTCGCCGCTTGCATAGAATCGCCGCTTTGCATCGGCATCGATGCGAGATGCGCGGAACTCTTCCTCGACAATCACGCCGAAGAACGGATCGCGCGAGGCTATGATTTCCCAGTCGTGCGGGCGTTCAGCCATGCAAGCCTAACCGCGCGTCATCGCCGGATCGTAGTAGAAACGCTCGCTGGCGATTCGATCGTCGCGCCAGATCTGCATCGTCACTTCGTCGAGAACGCGGATGGCGCCATCCTTTCCTTTCAGTTCGAAAATCCAGTTGATGAAAACACAGTCGCCGTTCACCGCGAACCGCTCGACCTTGCGCACCGGCACTGAGCCGAAGCGGTTGGCGATGTCGATTTCGTGCGCGATCAGCGCATCTCGGCCACGCCGCTCCTGTCCCAGATTCTCCTGAACCACGACGTCTTCGTGGTAGAAATCGACCAGCGCGCCAATATAGTCCCGCGACTCGACGCGCGTGATGAAGTCCCTGACGCGTTGCATTGTCGGCATGGTTAGCCCTTCGCCCTCGGCGGCACGACCGGCAGGGACGACGACAGCCCGCCATCCACCGCCAGCACCTGGCCGTTGACATACGAGGCGTCGTCCGACGCCAGGAACAGCGCGACCTTCGCGATCTCTTCCGGCTGGCCGGCGCGGCGCAGCGCGTTGAGCTGGCCGATCTTGTCGTCGGTGCCTTTCTCGCGCGCGCGGTCGAAGATCGGCTTGGTCATGCCGGTCTCGATGAGTCCAGGGCAGATGCCGTTCACTCGCACATTCGTCCCAGCAAGTTGGTTGGCGGCAAGCGACACAAGACTGATCACGCCGGCTTTCGAAGCAGAGTAGGCGGGAGAGCCGGCGCCGGAGCGGATGCCTGCGACGCTGGCGGTGCAGACGATGGCGCCAGAACGCTGCTTGATCATGTGCGGCGCGCCGGTCTGGATCGCGAGCATCGGGCCGATCAGGTTCACCTGCAGGATATTTTTCCACTGGTCTTCGGTCTGCTCGAAGATGTTCGGCGTGCCGCCAGAGATGCCTGCGTTGGCATAGATGACGTCGATGCGTCCGTTCGTCTTCAGCGCCAGGTCGATCAGCTTCTTCACATCGGCCGAATTGCCCGCATCCATCTCCATCGCGATGGCCTTGCCGCCGGCCTTCGCAATGGCGGCTACGGTGTCGTTCACCGCCGCAACCTTGTCGGCGGCGATCACGCTTGCGCCTTCCGCGGCAAAAAGCGTCGCCGAGGCGCGCCCGATGCCGGATGCGGCGCCCGTGACGACGACAGATTTGCCTGTGAAACGCGGCATCGCTTGGTCCTCTCAGAATCTTGTTGGCACAACCTCTAGGGCCCGCGACGCGGTTGGGAAAGGCCACTGGCGTTTCAGGGCATGCCCGCGCTATATCGGGCCCGGTCGAGGCAGGTAATTCCAAGAGCGAGGACGGTATGAGGTTGATCTTTGGCGCTGGCGCAGCGCTGGCAGTACTTGCGGCGTGCGGACCGGCTCAACCCACAGGCCCGTCAGCGGAGACGGTCGCAAAGGCCAGCGCAGACCTCACCGCCTATCTCGACGCCGAATACCAGGAAGAGCTGGCCGAAAGCCCCGAGGAAATGACCTCGCAGGGCATCAAGACCCGCTATGGCGAACTCGACGACCGCAGCGAAGCGGCAGGCGACAAGCGACTCGACTGGCGCCGCCAGTCGGTCGCCGACATGAAGGCGAAGTTCGACCCCGCCAACCTCAACGAGGATGCGAAACTCTCCTACGAGATCTGGGAGCTCGAGCTGAAGCGCGCGGAAGAGGGCGTGAAGTGGCGCCGCAACCGCTACATCTTCGGCCGCGGCAACGCGACGACCGGCATTCCGAACTTCCTGATCAACCAGCATCGCGTCGACGAGAAGTCCGACATGGAGGCCTATGTCTCCCGCATCGGCCTGATCGATGAAGCGCTCGACCAGCTGCTGGTGCGCGCGAAGGCGGCGCAGGCCGACGGCGTCCATATGCCGGGCTTCACCTATGACCAGTCGCTCGGCGAGATCAAACGCGTCACTACCGGCGCGCCGTTCTCGGCAGGCAAGGACGCCGCGTTGTTTGCCGACGCCAAGACCAAGATCAAGGCGCTGCAGGACGCCGGCAAGATCACCGCCGACGAAGCCAAGGCGTTCGAGACGCAGGTCGCGACCGTCATGAAGGAACAGATGAAGCCGGCCTATGACCGCGTCGCCGCCTTCATCGCCGAGGACAAACCCAACGGCCAGAAGCCGGACAAGCAGGGCGCGCAGGCATTGCCCAACGGCACGGAGTTCTACAACGCCGCACTCTATCTCTCGACCACCACTACCATGACGGCGGACGAGATCCACGAACTCGGGCTCGCCGAAGTCGCCCGCCTCCGCAGCGAGATGGAGGCGGTGAAGACGCAAACCGGCTTCGAGGGAACGCTTGAAGAATTCTTCGTCTTCATGCGCACCAACAAGAAGTTCCTCCTGCCGAACAACGACGCAGGCGCAGCCGAATACATCAAGATGGCCGAAGGCTATGTCGCCGGCATGAAAGCGAAGCTGCCGGAATACTTCGGCATCCTTCCCAAGGCCGACCTCATCGTGAAGCGCGTCGAACCCTTCCGCGAACAGCCGGGCGGGGCGCAGCATTACAGCTCCGGCACGCCGGATGGTTCGCGCCCTGGCATCTTCTACGCGCACCTGTCCGACATGAACGCGATGCCGACCTATCAGCTCGAGAACATCACCTATCACGAGGGTCTGCCTGGCCATCACATGCAGATCTCGATCCAGCAGGAGCTGACCGGCATTCCGAAGTTCCGCACGCAATACGGCTACGGCGCCTTCTCCGAGGGCTGGGGTCTTTATTCGGAGAAGCTCGCGAAGGAGATGGGCTTCGACCAGGACCCGTACCACGACTTCGGCCGGCTCTCCGGCGAGATCTGGCGCGCCATCCGTCTCGTGGTCGACACCGGCATCCACGCCAAGGGCTGGACGCAGCAGCAGGCCGAAGACTACTTCAAGGCCAACTCGGCTCAGCCTGAAGCCGCCATCAAGTCGGAGATCGAGCGCTACATCCTCAATCCCGGCCAGGCCACCAGCTACAAGATCGGCATGATCACGATCCAGAAGCTGCGCGAGGAAGCGAAGACGGCGCTCGGCGACAAGTTCGACATCCGCGCCTTCCACGACACGGTGCTGGGCGGCGGCGCGCTGCCCATGCCGGTGCTGGAAGCGAAAGTGCGGCGCTGGATCGAAGCGCAAAAAGCGGCGTAAGCGGCAGGAAACAGGAGAGTAGAATGCGTGTCTGGTTTGCTGCCGGATTGATGGCGCTGGCTGCTGCTTGCAGCCCGGCGGTCAAGGCGCCGACGGCGGAAGAGATTGCCGCCGAAAGCAGAAAGCTGACGGACTATCTCAATGCCGAGTTCGAGGAAGAACTGGCGATGAGCCCGATGTCGCTCACGCAGATGGGCCGCAAGGAGCAGTACGACAAGCTCGACGACTTCTCCGAAGCCGACACCCAGAAGCAGCTCGAATGGCGCCGCCAATCGGTCGCCGACATGAAGGCGCAGATCGATCCGGCGAAGCTGAATTCGGACGCACAGACCTCATGGGACATCTGGACGTCGGAACTCGACCGCTGGGAATTGCGCGCCAAGTGGCTTCGCCACGCCTACATCTTCGGTTTCAGCGGTCCGCACACCGACATCCCGAACTTCCTGATCACCTACCACAAGGTCGAACAGCCTTCGGATCTGGACGCCTATGTCGCCCGTCTCAGTGAAGTCGGCCGCGCCATCGACCAGCTGACGGAGCGGGCGAAACTCGCCGCCGCTGAAGGCATCCGTACGCCGGCATTCGGCTACGAGCGCACAGCACGTGAGGCGCAGAACCTGATCACAGGCGCGCCTTTCGGCGGCGCCGGCGATTCTCCGCTCTGGGCCGACCTCAACGAGAAGATCGGCTACCTGCTGGCGTCTGACCGCGCCAACGATGCGCAGGCCGCCGCCTGGAAGACAGCTGCCGAGGCCGCGCTGAAAGAGAAAGTGAAGCCTGCCTACGAGCGGCTGATCGCCTGGCTGAAGGAAGACGCGGCCAACGCACAGTCCGGCAAGGTCGGCGCGCTGACCCTGCCCAACGGCTCGGACTGGTACAACGTCTCCCTCGAACTTCTTACGACGACAAAGATGACGGCGGACGAGATCCACGAACTGGGTCTCAAGGAAGTCGCGCGCATCCAGGCCGAGATGGACAAGATCCGTGTCGCTACCGGCTTTAAGGGCGATGCGAAGGCCTTCTTCGAGTTCATGCGCACCGACAAGCAGTTCTACCTGCCGAACACCGACGCCGGCCGCGCCGAGTACATCGCCAGGGCCGACGCCTACATGAAGGCGATGGAAGTGAAGCTGCCGGAATATTTCGGCCGCCTGCCGAAAGCCCCGCTCGTCGTGAAGCGCGTCGAGGCCTTCCGCGAAGTCCCCGGCGGCGCCGCGCACTATTTCCGCCCGACGCCTGACGGTTCGCAGCCCGGCATCTTCTACGCCCACCTGTCGGACATGAGCGCCGTGTCGGTCTGGGCGCTGGAAAGCCTCTCCTACCACGAGGGCGTTCCGGGGCATCACATGCAGATCGCCATCCAGAACGAGCTGACCGACATCCCGCTCTTCCGCACGCAGTACGGCTATTCCTCGTTCAGCGAAGGCTGGGGACTCTATGCCGAAGAGCTCGGCAAGGAGATGGGCTTCTTCACCGATCCCTACAACGATTTCGGCCGCCTCTCGTCGGAGCTGTGGCGCGCCGTGCGTCTCGTGGTCGACACCGGCCTCCACGCCAAGGGCTGGACCGAAGAGGAGGCCGTCGCCTGGGCGCTCGCCAACTCGCCGCGTCCTGAGCGCGCTGTCCGTTCCGAAGTCCAGCGCTTCCTGCTCTGGCCAGGGCAGGCGACCACCTACAAGATCGGCATGATTACCATCCAGAAGCTGCGCGACGAGGCGAAAGCCGCGCTCGGCGACAAGTTCGACTACAAGGGTTTCCACGACACGGTGATCGGCGGCGGCGGCATGCCTTTGCCGGTGCTCGAGAAGCGCATCCGGGCGTGGATCGAAACGCAGAAAGCGGCTTGAGATGTTCATCCGCTCATCCCGGCGAAAGCCGGGACCCAGGGCGGATTTCAAGGCTTGTTCCGGATTTGGGCTGCAGCCTGAAGTCAGAACAAGGATTTGCACAGTGCCTGGTTCCCGGCTTTCGCCGGGATGAGCGGGCGGAGGAAAACAAATGAGACTGCTTCTTGGAACTGCATTGCTGGCGGCTGTTGTCGCCTGTTCTCCGGCAAAGCCAGCTGCGCCGACGGCGGAAGAAATCGCAAAGGCCAGTGCGGACCTCACCGCCTATCTCGACGCCGAGTTCGAGGAAGAGCTGTTGATGAGCCCGATCCAGCTCACCTTCCTCGGCCGCAAGGAGCAGTACGACAAGCTGGACGAGTTCGGCGACGCGCAGATCGACAAGGAGCTGGCCTGGCGCCGCGAGAGCGTTGCCGAGATGAAGGCCAAGTTCGACCCGATGAAGCTGGACGAGGAGTCCAGGACTTCCTTCGACATGTGGGCGCTGCAGCTCGACATGGACGAGAAGGCGGCGCAATACCGCCGCGCGCCGTATATCTTCGTGAAGGACGGCCCGCACGTCTTCCTGCCGAACTTCCTGATCAACTTCCACCGTGTCGACGAGAAAGCCGACATGGAAGCCTATGTCGGTCGCCTCAACGCGGTCGCGGTCGCAATGGACCAGGTGATCGAAACGGCAAAGCTCGCTGCTGCCGAAGGCAACCGCGCGCCGCGCTTTGCCTACGACCAGTCGCTCCAGGAAGCGAAGAACGTCATCACGGGCGCGCCGTTCGGTTCAGGCGCGGACTCCCCGCTCTGGGCGGACGCGAAAGCCAAGATCAGGACGCTGCAGGACGGCGGCAAGCTGACGGCTGACGAGGCGAAGGCGCTGCAGGATGCCGCCGCGAAGGCGCTCAGCGAAAGCGTCAAGCCCGCCTATGAGCGGATCATCGCGTGGCTCACCGAAGACAGGCCCAATACGCCGGAACTCGCGACCGGCGCCTCGAAGCTGAAGGACGGCGTCAACTTCTACAACACCCAGCTCGAGATCCAGACCACGACCAGCATGACGGCCGACGAGATCCACCAGCTCGGCCTCTCCGAAGTCGCCCGCATCCGCGGCGAGATGGAGAAGATCAAGGAACAGGTCGGCTTCAAGGGCACGCTCGAAGAATTCTTCGTCTTCATGCGCACCGCGCCGCAATTCCACCTGCCTAACACCGACAAGGGCCGCGCCGACTACATCAAGCTGGCGGACGACTACCTTGCCGGCATCAAGGGCAAGCTGCCGGAATATTTCGGCATCCTGCCCAAGGCCGATCTCGTGGTGAAACGCGTCGAGGCCTTCCGCGAGGAAGCCGGCGGCGCGCAGCACTATTTCCCCTCGACGCCGGATGGCTCGCGCCCGGGCATCTTCTACGCGCACCTTTCCGACATGAACGCCATGCCGACCTACGAGCTCGAAAGCATCGCCTATCATGAAGGCCTGCCGGGCCATCACATGCAGATCGCGATCGCCCAGGAGCTGACGGGCATCCCGAAGTTCCGCACGCAGTACGGCTTCACCGCCTATCAGGAAGGCTGGGGCCTCTATTCGGAATCGCTGGCCAAGGACATGGGCTTCTACACCGATCCCTATTCCGACTATGGCCGCCTCTCCGCCGAGATCTGGCGCGCCATCCGCCTCGTCGTCGACACCGGCATCCATTCAAAGGACTGGAGCGAAGAGCAGGCCGTGAAATACTTCATGGACAATTCCTCCGTTCCGGAAGCCGCGGTGCGTTCCGAAATCCGCCGCTACTTCGTCTGGCCGGGTCAGGCGACCGCCTACAAGATCGGCATGCTCAAGATCCAGGAACTGCGCGCTCACGCCCAGAAGGAACTCGGCGACAAGTTCACCATGGCCGGCTTCCACGACACGGTCTTAGGCGGCGGCGCCCTGCCGCTCACGGTGCTGGAGGCTCGCGTGAACCGCTGGATCGAAAAGACGAAGGCGACGCCGGCCGCTGCCGGCTGAAGCGCCGCCTTCGCAGGCGCGGGGCCGGATTTCAGAAGGTTGCGCGCAGCCCGCTGCGGACGGAGAACGTCGAGAAGTCGAAATCGACGGTGATGGGGAAGCTCGTCGCCAGGTCAAACCCGTGCGTCCTGAGGTCCCTCAGCTCCTGCCAGCGGCCCTCCACATAGAGCGAAAGGTCTTCGGTCGCCTTGAAGCTGAGGCCCGCCATCGCCTGCAGGCTGATGCCGGGGTCCTTCGCGTTGAGCACGCCGTCATTCACCTCGACCGACACGATGCCCGCGCCAATGCCGACATAGGGGCGGATCGATCCGCTCGTGGGGAAGTCGTAGTAGGCGTTGAGGTTGAGCGCGGTCGACTCGATCCTGTCGCCGGTGAAGGTGTCGAAAATCTCAAAGGGCGGGTTTTGGTCGATGAGGCGAAAAACCGTGCTTGTCTTCGTTCCATCGAACTTCTGGAGCGTGAGCGCAGCTTCCGTCCGGAAGCCGTTGGAGAAAGCATATCCGACCGCCGTCTCGATCCCAGCGCCGACATCGGTCGTGACTGTGTTGCTGCTCGTCAGCAGGTCAGGGATCAGCACGTCGTCATAGCTGTACTCGACGCCGTCCACAACGGCGGCGCTGGCGGAGAAATACCACCGGCCCTGCCAGCCGGAGGGCTGCGGCGGCTGGGCGTCCTGCGCAAACACGGACGGCGCCAGAACAAGCCCTACGGCCAGCGGCGCGATACAACGGATCGGCATCATCTCGATTTCTCCCAAACGACCAGGGTCCCGGAGACCGTCTGTCGGTTGAGAGAGCTGAAAAGTTCAGCGCCCCTTGAAATCCCCCGGCCGGCGCTCAGCCACGGACTTCACGCCTTCCTTGAAGTCCTCGGTCTTCATCAGCCATTGCTGCTCGACGAACTCATGGTCCGTCGCAGCCTTCACGCCCGCCGCAAGATCGGCGCGCAAGGTCTTGCGCGTCGAGCGCACCGCCAACGGCGCATTCTCCGCCATCGACTCCGCCCACGCGAGCGCATGTGGGAGCAGATCGGCGATATCCGTCACCTCGTCGACGAGCCCCATGTTCAAGGCCGCGTCAGCATCATACCGCCCGCCGGTCAGGAACATTTCCGCCGCCTTCTGCCGCCCGATCAGACGGGGCAGGGTGTAGGTCAGTCCGAAACCGGGATGGAAGCCCAGCTTGGTGAAGTTCGCCGCGAACTTGGCCTCCGGCGCTGCAACCCGGAAATCCGCCACCAGAGCCAGTCCCAGCCCCGCTCCCACCGCCGCGCCCTGTATCGCCGCCACGATCGGCAGCTCCGTCGAATAGAGCCGCACAGCCTGCTCATAGAGCGGGTTCGCCATTCTTGACTCAGGTTGGCGCGCATCGAGCCCTACCTCACTTGCACGCCCGGAAAGATCCGCCCCCGCACAGAACACCTTTCCCTCGGTCGCCAGTACAACCGCCCGCGTTGCGCCGTCCTTGTCGAGCCCCTCCAGCGCATCCGCCAGATCGCGCATCAGCTCGACGTTCACCGAATTCACCGGCGGCTTGCGGATAGTGACGGTGGCAATGTGGCCGTCGCGATCAATGTGTACGTCGCCAATGCGGTTGGTCAGGATAGCCTCCGTTGGATTCCTGGGGCTGGGGCAATATGCTGTTCCAAGCGCTTCCAAGGCAATGGCATGATCAGCCGGCTCGACATCAGGTTGTTTCATCGTTTCGGCGAGAAACGCAG
>DATBNA010000105.1:0-6381 GCA_036554545.1 Hyphomonadaceae bacterium | reverse complement strand
CCCCGGCCCGCCCCGCTCTGATCGTGATGGCGTCTCGATCACCAGCGCGTGGATCGACATCTTCAGCTTGCCGCGTTCGTCGCAGAAATGCGGGTGCAGCCAGTCGATCCCCAGCACCTCGTCATAGGTCGCCTGCGGCAGCAGGAATTTCGTGCCGCCTGTCGCCTCCAGTTCGACGACCCGCGTCACCTTCACATCGCCGATCCGCCAGCTCAGCATGTCGCCCGGCCCTTCTTCCCCGGGGGCTGCCTTTAGGCGCCCGCCCAATCATCGCCGCTAACATAAGGAGTTAGCCACGAAACGCCCCACGCATTCCACTCCCGTTCATATTCCGTGGCATAACGTGCCAACGTGGGAGGACCCCCTATGAGCGCTGCACGCTCCGGATATTCGACGAATCATGCCGCGAAACGCGGTAAACGGCGGCTGGCGGCGGGGGCTGCCTCCGTCGCGATCGCGCTGGCGCTGGCGGCCTGCGCCGCTTCACCCGAAGAAATCCACGGCCGCGAGTGGGAGATGGCCGCGCGCTCGGACACCCCGCAGGCGTACGAAACCTATCTGCGTCTCTATCCGGGCGGGCCGTTCGCGCCGGTCGCCCAGAGCCGCATCGCCGAACTGTCGCGCATGGAGACGGCCGCGTGGGAAGTGGCGCGGCGCGGCGACACCGAGGCCGCCTACGAAGATTTCCTGGCGCGCTTCCCCTGGGGCCGCAATGCGGCGGAGGCCGAGAACCTGCGCGCCGAGCGCGCGGCGCCGCGGCTTGCCGCCGAAGAGCGCGCCCAGTGGGAGGAAGCCCGCCGGCGCGACGTGATCGATCTCTACGAAGCCTATCTCGCCGACTGGCCGCGCGGGGCAAACGTCGACGCCGCCTCGGCGCGTCTCGATGCGCTGTGGCGGACAGACCAGGGCGCCTTCGTGCGCGCCAGGCGCTCGGGCTCGCCGGTGGAGCTCGAGGAGTTCATGCGCGCCTGGCCGCGGTCGATCTATGTCGCCGATGCGCGGCGCGAGCTCGACCGGCTGCGCGTCGAGGATGACGATGCCTGGCGCCAGGCGCTGGCGATCAACACCTACCAGGCGTACGACACCTATCTTGCAATGCAGCCGTGGGGGCGCTGGCGCGTCGAGGCGCAGTCGGCGATCGTGCGGCTCAGGGAGCGGGACTACGAGGCCTGGCTCTATGCGCGGCGGATCGACCAGATCTGGGCGTATGACAACTACCGGTCGCTGTATCCGTGGGGCTACTGGTACGACTCGGCTTTCTACCGGATCGACTGGATCCGCGCGGGCCGTCACGACCGCGACTGGAACCACGACTGGGATCGCGACGACCGTGGCCGCGATCGCGACCGCGAGAACGATCCCAACATCCCCCGCCTGTTCGAAGAACAGAACCGCGACCGCAATCGCGGGAATGGAGGAGGAGGAGGAGGAGGAGGTAACACCAACAGCGGGAACGTGAACCCGGGGAACGCTACCAGCAATCCGACGCCGCCTCCCCAGCAGTCGCCGCCTCCCCAGGCCCGGCCGCCGGGACGCTACAACCCGGCGCCGGCGGCCAATCCGCCTGCGACGCGCTATCCGGCGCCGACCCCCCGCCTGTTCTCCGGCCAATCCCCGTCATCTTCATCATCAACACCACCGTCGCCTCCACCGCCGCCCCCACCACCGCCACCACCACCACCGCCGCCACCGCCGCCTCCACCTGCGCAATCGCCACCGGTCTTCTACAACGGCGACTCGCGCGTCGATCCGAACTAGGCCGTGACCGGCCAATCACAGAACCATGAACAGGAAAGGGCCCGGGAAACCGGGCTCTTTTCGCATAACGCGGCGTTTTGCCCGGGTTTCGCCGCAACACACTCTCCTTTGCCACACCGGTTTGCTGCTAATTCATTCGCGGCTGGGCAGCGGGAACCCTATTTTTCTTCTCGGTTCCGTGACTCCCGGCGGACAGTTCGTGCGTTGTTGTCGAGCGGGAGTTGGCGGCGCAGGACCCCGCGCCCGCGTGTCTGACGGGACCAGAGAACAGAGACGATGACCAACGCACGCTTCCCGACCTCGAAGGCCGAACTCAAGAGCGCCGTGACTGAGTACGGGCCGGCCACCATCAAGGTGGTCGGTACGATGTTTGCTGTCGGTCTCGTGACCTTCGGCCTGCTCTGGAACACGCTCTTCGCCCAGATGCCGCAGCTCCCTTCACGCGAGGCGCTGTGGACGCTGAACCGCGAGCCCGCAGTCGAGTTCATCGACGCCAACGGCGCCACGATCGCCGTGCGCGGCCCGCGCTATGGCCGCGCAGTGAGCGCCGCCGAACTGCCCAAGCATGTGGTCGATGCGTTTGTCGCCGCCGAGGACCGTCGCTTCCGCGAACACTCGGGCGTCGACTTCGTCGCCATCTTCCGTGCGACGATGGAGAACGCGCGCGCCGGCCGCACCGTGCAGGGCGGATCGACCATCACGCAGCAGCTGGTCAAGAACCTGTTCCTCACGCCCGACCAGACGCTGAAGCGCAAGGCGCAGGAAGCGCGCCTTGCCGCTGACCTCGAAACCATCCTGTCGAAGGATGAGATCCTCGACCTCTATCTCAACCGCATCTATCTCGGCGCCGGCGCCTACGGCCTCGACGCTGCGGCGCAGACCTATTTCGGCAAGACGCCGCAGGACCTGACGCTCGCCGAAGCGGCGATGCTGGCGGGCTTCCCGAAGGCGCCGTCCCGCTTCGCCCAGCAGACGCGCACAAACGAAGCCAAGGAACGCCAGGCCTACGTGCTCGACCAGATGCTCGAAGCCGGCTGGATCACGAAGGAAGAGCGGGATTCTGCTTTCGCCGAAGAACTCGCCTTCGCCGACGCCTCAGCCGACACTTTCTCCGGCCATGCGCTCGATTACGCCGTGGAACGGGTGCACGAACTCCTGCCCAATCCGCCGCCAGACCTGGTCATCAAGCTGTCGCTCGATCTCGACCTCCAGGCCAAGACGCAGAAGGCCGTCGAGAACGGCATCGCGACCATGGGGAAGGAAAAGCGGGCTTCGGAGGCCGCGGCTGTCCTGATCGATGTCAACACAGGCGCAATCCGCGCAATGGTCGGCGGGCGCGATTACGCCAAGTCGCAGTTCAATCGCGCCGCGCAGGCGCGCCGCCAGCCAGGCTCGGCGTTCAAGGCGTTCGTGTGGGCTGCGGCGCTGGAAGACGGGATGACGCCGGGAACGGTGCGCTATGACATCCCGATCAAGATCGGTAACTGGCAGCCGAAGAACTACGAAGGCGAATATCGGGGCCCGGTTACGCTCTCCGAGGCGCTGGCGAAGTCTCTCAATACGGTCTCGGCCCAGATCGGCACGGAGATCGGCATAGAGAAGGTGACCTCGCTCGCCCGCGAGTTCGGCATCACATCCCCTCTGCACAACTATCCATCGATCACCCTGGGCACGGATGAAGTCACGCTGCTCGACCTGACGACGGGCTATGGCGTGTTCGCCAAGGGAGGCCTGCAGCTGGCGCCTTACATCATCGAGGAGATCCGCAACTCGAAGGGCGACCTCCTCTATTCCAATCCGATCAGGAACCCGCCGCGAATCTATCCGGAAAACCTCGCCGAGGACATGACCGGCATGCTCAACCGCGTGGTGGTCCAGGGCACAGGACGCGGCGCGCAGGTGCCGCGCTGGGACGTCGCCGGCAAGACCGGCACATCGCAGGGTTGGCGCGACGCATGGTTCATCGGCTACACCACCCGCTATGTCGGCGGCGTGTGGGTGGGGAACGACGACGACAAGCCAATGGTTGAAGTCACCGGCGGCGCCATGCCTGCCCGCATCTTCCAGCAAATGATGACCGCCGCGCTCGAGGGCATCGAACCGGAAGCCCTTCCCGGCGCACGCAGCGTCGAGGAATACCTGCCTCAGGAAGACCAGGACCGCCTGGCCTTCTACCGCAGGCTCGCTGGCGCCTTCGCTTCAGTTGAAGCCCAGGCCGGCGGCGGCGGCGGGCTGTAGCGCCCCGGTTCGAAGATCCGGACGTCCCGGTCGACCTCAGCCCGGATCGTGGTCGCAGGACTACTACGTGCTGGCGGCGCAGGCCTAGACGCGCTTGGGCGCGGCCTTGCGAGGCGGCTCAGTGGTGGATGAGAGAGTGGACATCAACGCCGCTTCCAGCCGGTCGGCCGAATACGGCTTGGTGATGTAAGGGATCGTATCGTCAGCTGGGATGCTTTTCGATTTCAGTTCATAGCCCGTTGCGAAGAGAACCGGTACGCCGCGCTGCTTCAGTTCGGCCGCAAGATCCATGCTGGTCCTGCCGTTCACGTTGACATCGAGCATGGCAACATCGAACTGGCTTTCCACCAGAAGCCGGGTCGCTTCTTCAAGGTCCTGCGCGATCTCGATACGGGCGGCGCCCATGCGGGTCAGCATGTCCTCTGCTTAAAGGGCGATGAGGAATTCGTCCTCGAGCAGAAGAACCGACAGTCCATCAAGAGCGCCCATTTGCGGCCCCATTCAGAATGAAAACGACACTGTGCACTTCGCGCCGTCTTCCGCGAGCCGGTACTCGCTCCTCCCCTTGAGGTCGTGCTTTACGGCGTTGCGGATCAGCCTCGCGCCGAAGCTCTCCTTGGGCGCTTTCCTCGCGATGGAAACGCCAGTCTCGTTCCAGTGCAGTGTAAGATGCTGGCCGGCCTCGTCCACCTTCACTGACCAGTCGACTTCGAGCTTTCCCGTAGGCTGCGCGATGGCGCCGTACTTCGCCGCGTTGGTAGCCAGCTCGTGCAGGGTAAGCGTAATGCAGAGCGCGTGCTTGGGCGGCAACATCACGGTAGGACCACGCAGCGTAATACGCTCGTGGTGGTCGAACGGGCGCAGTTCGGCATCGATGATCGCCTGCAGCGACACGCTGCGCCAGTCGGCCTGCGTGAGCAGGTCGTGCGTGGCGGCCAGCGCGCCGATGCGGTTCTTCAGTGTGTCGATCAGTTCGTCCTTGTCAGCCTTGGTCTTGACCGTCTGATTGATGATCGAAAGGACGGTGGCGAGCGTGTTCTTCACCCGATGCTGCAGCTCGTCCATCAACCGGCGGGCCTCGCGCTCGAGACGCTTGACCTCGGTTACTTCCTTGACGATCACGCCGACCGCCATGGCGCCGGCGTCCTCCTCGTAGGAGAAGAAGTCGAGCAGGAAGTCCTGCGTCTGCTCGCCTTCGAGGCGGACGGTTATGTCGACGTTGGTAAGCTCCCTGCGGTGTTCAAAGACCTCGGCGATGCATCCTTCCATGCTGTCGGCGAGGGCGGGATGGATGTCGCGCACGCTGCGGCCGATGTGGCCGTCAATGTCGCGCTCCGCGAGATCGGCGAACCGCTTGTTCACTTTCAGGAAGCGGAAATTGCGGTCGATCAGCGCCATGCCGACCGGCGCCGTTTCATAGAGGCGCACGATCTCCCGGTCGCGATGACGGGCGATGTCGACGTTGCGGGCAAGAGCAGCCTGGGTCTGCCTGATCTTGGTGACGTCGGCGAAGACCAGGACGACGCCTGTTACGCCGCCTCCGGCGTCGCGATACGGAAGCACGCGCAGGACATAGCTTTCGCCACTTTCAAGATCGAATTCCTTCTCCTCGACCCTGCCGGTCTCCAGCACCCTCCGGCTCAGCGTCTCAAGCTCCTGCTGGTCGACGCGCGATGTCACGTCGGAGAAGGCGCGGCCGCGGTCGTGCTCCTGGAAGCGGAACAGCGCGAGGCTGGCTGGCGTGAAGCTGCGGATCTGCAGCTTGTGGTCCAGGAAGATCGTGGGGACCTGCGTACTCTCGATGAAGTTCTCGAGGTCGCTGTTGGCGCGGGCAAGCTGGTCGACCTTGTTGTTGAGTTCCTCGTTGACGGTCGCGAGCTCCTCGTTGGTCGACTGGAGTTCCTCGTTCATCGACATCATTTCTTCGTTGGAGCTCTTCAGCTCCTCGTTCGAGGTCTCGAGCTCCTCGACGGTCGTGCGCAGCTTGCTGCGCGTCTCGTCGAGCTCATCCTCGAGCTGCTTGATGCGGTCCTCCTCGGAGTAGGAGGCGACCAGCATGTCCTCGGACTCCGCGTCCTGGCGGATCGCCGAGGCGTCCTGGAAGACCAGCAGCGTCTCGATCTCGTTCAAGGGATCGGCGACGACGTCGACCGCCAGCACGGCGTTGTCGTCCGCCTCGATGCGGACGTCGCGCCGGATCGCGCGCTTGCCGCTGCGGCGGCCTTCTTCGAGCACCGAGCGCACGGCGGAACGCAGGCCGCGTCGGGCCAGGTCGGTCACCTTGCTCGACGGCGCGCCCTCCGCGAGCTCGAGATACTTGCCGGTGCGGGCCGAGGCGCGGACCACCTCGTTGTCGGCGTCGACCACGATGTGGGCCGGCGCGTA
>DATBNA010000342.1:0-1758 GCA_036554545.1 Hyphomonadaceae bacterium | reverse complement strand
CGGAGCGCACACGGGAGTTGCACGATGCCGCAAGGGCAATTGGGCTATCCGCTGGATGGCCTGAAGATACTGGACTTCTCTCGCGTGCTTGCGGGGCCGTTCGCGAGCAGGATGCTGTGCGATCTCGGCGCCGAAGTCGTGAAGGTGGAGCCGCCGGAAGGCGACAGCACGCGCCTCTGGGGGAAGATGACGGCGGGCATCTCCGGCTATTTCAACATCGCCAATGCGGGGAAGCAGAGCATCTCGATCGACCTTCGTGCAGAAGGCGCACAGGAGCTTGTGCTGGCGCTTGCAAGCAAGGCCGATGTCGTCATCGAGAACTTCCGGCCTGACGTCATGCCGCGTCTTGGCATCGGTTATGAGCGGCTGGCGGCGGTGAATCCGCGGCTGATCATGCTGTCGATTTCTGGCTTCGGGCGTGATGGACCGGAGTCGGGGCGGCCGGCCTATGCGCCGATCGTGCATGCCGAGCTTGGGCTGATCGACAGGGTGATGCGGCGTGACGGCGCCAAGGTCGACCTGCCGCTGTCGGTAGCTGACACCAATGCCGGACTGCACGGGATCATCGCGCTTCTTTCAGCCGTGATCATGCGCGAGCGGACCGGCCTCGGCCAGCACATCGACATTTCGATGATGGATGCGACGCTGGTCAGCGACGACCAGCTGCATTTCGAGATCGAAGACGCCGAAGCGACACGCAACCTGCCGCCGGACATCTGGACGACAGGTGTGGGCGCGATCCTGGTGTCGGTGGACTTCCGATATATGTGGAAACTGCTCACTGCGACATTTGGCGTAACGGATCCGACGCAACCGGGAATGGACCTCGACGCCAAGATCCAGGCGCGACGCAAGGCTGTTTCGGATTTCATGATGGGCCTGTCGACCTGGGAGCAGGTTGAGCAGGCGATGGCGAAGATGAATCTCGCCTGGGGACGGGTGCGCACGGGCAAGGCGCTGCGCGAGCAGCCCACGCTGGCGCATCGGCAGTCCATCTTCGAAGTCGATGACCGGGCGGGCGGGACGCGGCCGATCGCGCAGTCGCCCTATCGTTTCTCGCAGGCGCAGAGCGGCGTTCGCGGCCCGGCGCCTTATCGCGGCGAGCACAATGAAGCGGTGATGCGCGACTGGCTGGGCAAGTCGCGCGAGGACGTGGCGGCGTTGCTGGCGGCTGGCATCTTGGGGCGCGACGAGGAGCGAACGAGCTAGAGCGGCTCGTCCTTCAGCTGCATCAGGTCGGGGAAGCTCGGCTCGCGCTTTTCGGCTTTCGCGGTGAAGGCTTCCTTCATGTGGGCGCCGGAGAGCATGGCGGCGGTCCACACGCCGATATAGTCGAGGCCATCGGCGATGGTGTGGTCGCGGGCGTAGTTGATCATCGCTTTTGAACCAGAGACGGCGAGCGGGTTCTTGGACGCGATCTCGCGGGCAAGGTTCATCACGTGGTCGAGCATGGCGGCCTGTGTGTCGAAGACTTCGTTGACGAGGCCGATCTCCTTCGCCTTGCTCGCGGGCAGGCGCTCGCCGGTGTAGGCGATCTGGCGGACCCAGCCTTCGGGCATCAGCTTGCAGAGGCGCGGGAAGGTGCCGACATCAGCCGTCATTCCGATGTTGATTTCCTGGATGCAGAAGAAGGCGTCCTTGGTCGCAAAGCGGATATCGCATGCGGCGGTCATGTCGACGCCGGCGCCGATGCAGCCGCCCTGGACGCAGATGATCACCGGCATGCGCGCCTCTTCCAGGCAGTTGAAGCTTTCCTGC
>DATBNA010000329.1:0-2026 GCA_036554545.1 Hyphomonadaceae bacterium | reverse complement strand
GATCGGGCGCCACAGGCGTCATTCCGACGAAAGTCGGAATCCAGCGCGCGAAGCGCCTTGAAAGAACTGGATACCGGCTTTCGCCGGTATGACGAGCGCTTGGCGAGTCTTAAGCCGCCTTCCACTTGATGCCGCAGCCCATGGACGGCGTCTGCTCGCGGGGGCCCTGCCCCGTCTCGGCGATTTGCTTCATCGCCTCGAACAGCTCCCGGCGCAGGTCCGCTGGGCCGGCCTCCTTGCAGCTCGCATCCAGCCGTCCGCGATATTGCAGTTCGAGCTTGTCGTTGAAGCCGAAGAAGTCCGGCGTGCAGACAGCGTCATAGGCGCGCGCCACCGCCTGGCTCTCGTCGTAGAGATAGGGGAAGGTGAAGCCGTGCGCTCGCGCGAACTCCTTCATCTTGGCGAAGGAATCCTCGGGATAGTGCTCGGCGTCGTTCGAGGAGATGGCGACGGTCTCGACGCCATAGGCGCGGAGCGCGTCTGCGTCGCGGACGATGCGGTCGATCACCGCCCTCACATAGGGGCAGTGATTGCAGATAAACACGACCAGCGTCCCGTTCTTGCCCTTCAGCTCATCGAGGCTATGGGTCTTGCCGTCGACGCCCGGTAGCGAGAACGCCTTCGCTTTCCAGCCAAAATTGCAGACCGGAGTCTGTTCAGCCATGCCTTATCCTCTTCGCAAATCTGTCACGGCACCGCTCTAGGGTTTGGCATTCCCATCGGTGCATGGATATTTTTGCATATGGCGAAATCGGACCAGTTCTGCAACAGGGCGGCCGCCGCGGAGGCCGCCGACGATGTGCCCCGCAGCCCGGCCGAGGGCGAGACCATCGGCGACCTGATCTTGCGGCGCTACAGCCGGCGCGAGATGATGCGCGGCACGCTCGGGGTCGCCGCCGCCACGGCGCTGTTCGGCACCTCGGCGCTGACCGCCGGCGAAGCCAAGGCGGAGGCGACGGCCGGCGGCTTCGATTTCGAGGAGATCGCCGCCGGCAACGACGCCAACCACCATCTGGCGCCGGGCTACCGCGCGCAGGTGCTGCTGCGCTGGGGCGACCCGCTCTTTGCGGATTCGCCGCCCTTCAAGCCGGGCGCGCAAAGCGCCGCCGCGCAGGCGAAGCAGTTCGGCTACAACAACGACTACATCGCCTTCTTCCCGCTCGACGGCAGCGGCAGACGGGGGCTGCTCTGCGTCAATCACGAATACACCAACGAAGAGGTGATGTTCCCCGGCGTCAAGCAGCGCCAGGATACGTCCGGCTTCGAGGACATGACGGCGGAGCTGGTCGACATCGAGATGGCCGCACACGGCGTCAGCATCGTCGAGATCGCCCGTGACGCCGAGGATTGGCGCGTGGTGCTCGACAGCCCGTACAACCGCCGCATCAGCCCAGCCACCACCGCGATGAACGTCGACGGTCCGGCGGCAGGCGACGACCGCCTCAAGACGAGCGCCGATCCGGGCGGCACACGCATCCTCGGCACGCTCAACAACTGCGCCGGCGGGCAGACGCCATGGGGCACCTATCTCACCGCGGAAGAAAACTTCCACGCCTATTTCTGGTCGAATGTGTGCGTACCGGGCGGCGCGCGGCCGAAGGGTCTCGGCGGCGAGCAGATGAAAAGCTATGCGCGCTACGGCGTGCCGGGTTTCTGGCAGGCCTGGGGGAAGTTCCAAGATCGCTTCAATGTCGATCTCGAGCCGAACGAGCCGAACCGCTTCGGCTGGATCGTCGAGATCGATCCTTTCGATCCGAAATCGGTGCCGGTGAAGCACACCGCCTTCGGCCGCTTCTGCCATGAGGGCGCCGAGTGCGTGGTCAACAAGGACGGACGCGTCGTCGTCTATTGCGGCGACGACGGGCGCGGCGAGTACGTCTACCGCTTCGTCTCTGACGGCCGCTACGACCCGAACGACCGCGCCGCCAATATGCAGCTCCTGTCGAAGGGCACGCTGTCGGTCGCCCGGTTCGATGCGGAGGGCAGCGTCGAATGGCTGCCGCTCGTGCATGGGCGCCAATGGCTC
>DATBNA010000310.1:0-1726 GCA_036554545.1 Hyphomonadaceae bacterium | reverse complement strand
CCGCGCCGAAGGCGGATGCAGCGCGGCTTGTCGTGTCGGCAGACGGCAAGGGCGATTTCAGCACGGTGCAGGGCGCAATCGATTTCCTGCCGGAGAAACCGGCGAAGCGTGTGACGATATTCGTGAAGAACGGCCGGTATGAAGAGCTGGTCCATGTCAACAAGAAGTCGAACTTCATCATTCGTGGCGAGGATCGCACGAAGGTCGAGGTCACCTATCCGAACAACAGCGCCTTCAATCCGCCGCGCGGCGGGCCGTCGCGGCGGCCGGCGTTCTCGATACAGGACGGGGCGGACATCCAGCTCAGCAATTTCACCATCACCAACTCCTTCATCGGGCAGGCAGAGGCGCTGCTGGTGCGCGGGCAGCGGATTGTCCTCGATCGCATGACGCTGAACGGTTCAGGCGATGCGCTGACGACCTACGGGACGATCTACATGGCCGACAGCAGGCTGGTGGGGCATGGCGATACCATTCTCGGCTATGCGGCGCTGTTCTGCCTGCGCTGCGAATTGCAGTCGGTGGGGCCGTTCACCTGGACGCGCACGCCCGAGGGCAGCCATGGCAATGTCTTTGTGGATTCGACCTTCGAATATCTCGACCAGCCGCTGCCCTGGACTGTGACGGCGAGCGATCCCGGCCGGAAGTCGCCCGGCGTGCTGGCGCGGCTGCCGAAGAACGGACCGACAGGCGCGCCCGGCGCCAACTTCCCCCACGCCGAGATGGTGCTGATCAACGCCAGGATGAAAGGCGTGCCGCCGGAAGGGTGGGGGCCGGTGGAAGAGCCGCCGGAGTTCGACAGCTCGAAGGTCCGGTTCTGGGAGTACAACACGAGGGATTGGGACGGGCGACCCATCGATATGTCCCGGCGGCACAAGGTGTCGAAGCAGCTGGTCTTGCCGAAGGATGCCGAGACCGTGGCCAAGTACAGCAGTCCGGAATTCGTACTGGGCGGGTGGAAGCCAACGGTCGAGTAGCGTCCTGCCTAAAGATTGTGCAGTGTCTGTTTCAGCCGGAAGCGGTCAGGAGAAGCGCCTTCGTGGGGGCGCGGCGTCCGGCTAGGACTGATGACTGCATGTACAATGAAATGTTCGCACACGACCGGTCGGTTCGGGCGCCTTACGAAAAGGTCGCCGAATGGATCGACGGGACAGGCGTCGATCTCCTGAAGCTGCGGCAGAACGAGGCGGAAGCGATCTTCCGCAAGATCGGCATCACGTTCGCGGTCTATGGCGAGGGCGGGGATCCGGAGCGGCTGATCCCGTTCGACCTGATCCCGCGCGTGTTCGGGGCGAGCGAGTGGCGCAAGCTGTCGCGGGGGATCAAGCAGCGCAGCCGCGCGCTCAATGCGTTTCTCTATGACGTCTATCACCGCGGCGAGATCCTGCGGGCAGGCGTGATCCCCGAAGAGCTGGTGCTGCAGAACGAGGCCTTCCTGCCGGACATGATCGGTGTCGATCCGCCGGGAAAGGTCTACAGCCACATCGTCGGCGTCGACATCGTGCGCACGGACGGCGATCGTTTCCAGGTGCTGGAGGACAATTGCCGCACGCCCTCGGGCGTCTCCTACATGCTGGAGAACCGCGAGATCATGATGCGGATGTTCCCTCAGCTGTTCCAGGCGGGGTTCGTCGAGCACGTCGATTCATATCCTGTGCAGCTGAAGAAGACGCTGGAGGAGGTCGCGCCGATCAAGTGCGACGATGATCCGACCGTGGTGCTGCTG
>DATBNA010000095.1:0-3608 GCA_036554545.1 Hyphomonadaceae bacterium | reverse complement strand
GATCATGTCGACAAGCGCGCGATGCGCTTCATGGGCGACGGCGCCGGCTGGTGCCACATGGCGATGACGCAGGCGATCGCCGACGCCGGCCTCGACGAAAAGATCATCACCAATCCGCGCACGGGCCTCATCGTCGGCACGGGCGGTCCCTCTACCCGCGCCATCGTCGCAGCGGCCGACTCCGTTCGCGAAAAGGGCTCTCCCCGCCGCATCGGACCGTTTGCTGTCCCCAAGGCGATGTCGTCGACCGCGTCGGCCACTCTCGCGACGCTGTTCCGCATCTTGGGCGTCAACTACTCGATCTCCTCGGCCTGCACGACATCGCTTCACTGCGTCGGCGCCGCATCCGAACAGATCCAGTGGGGCAAGCAGGACGTGATGTTCGCGGGCGGCGGCGAGGAACTCGACTGGACCCTGTCCTGCCTGTTCGACGCCATGGGCGCCATGTCATCCAAATACAATGCCGAACCGCACCGCGCCTCGCGCGCGTTCGACGCCGACCGCGACGGCTTCGTGATCGCCGGCGGCGCCGGCATGGTGGTGCTTGAGGAATTTGAACACGCCAAGCGCCGCGGCGCGACCATCTATGGCGAGATCGTCGGCTACGGCGCGACGTCGGACGGCCACGACATGGTCGCTCCATCCGGCGAAGGCGCCGAGCGCGCCATGAAGCTGGCGCTGCAGACCGCAGGCGCCTCGCCTGACTATCTCAATCCGCACGCTACCTCGACGCCTGTCGGCGACGTGAAGGAGCTGGAAGCTGTGCGCAACGTCTTCGGCCAGGAGGCCGCCGACCAGCCGATGATCTCGGCCACCAAGTCGATGACCGGCCACTCGCTCGGCGGCGCCGGCGTGCAGGAGTTGATCTACTCCCTCATCATGATGAAGGAGAAGTTTGTCGCGCCGTCGATCAACATCGACAATCTCGATCCCCTTGCCTACGGCGTGAACATCATCCGCGAGGCCCGCGAGGCGATCATCAAGATGGTGATGTCCAACTCCTTCGGCTTCGGCGGAACGAACGGCTCCATCGCCGTGGCGAAGGTGTGAGCCAACTGCCGGCGCCGATCTGCGTTAGGTCTGCATGGCCACGCGACCGACCTATCCAATGCCTGCCAGCGCGAAATGGCGCCGGGCCCTATCGTCGCCCTTTCCTGCCCTTCTTCGTTTGCGATGGCGCCGCAAGGCGCTTGAGCTCGCCGCGCGTCGTCTCGGCCTCTGCCTCCAGCCATTCGCGGAATCTGCGCACCTGGGGCCGCAGTATCGCATCCTGACGGAAGCGCGCCTGGAAGACATGCCGGGTCCACACGCCGGTATCCGGGAATGGCATCGTGACCTCTCCCGTCGCGACCCTGTCCGTGATCATCGCAAGACCGCAGATCATTAGGCCGGCGCTTGAGTTTACCGCCTCGAGCCCCGGCGCGATCCGCTGAAAGCGTATGCCGTGAACCGGCTTCGACTTCCGGTGTCCGTGAAGCGCCACCCAGTCCGCCCAGTCAGGCGCATCCGGGTCGTCCTTGTAGAAATCAAGATGGAGAAGCGGGAATCCTTCCAGCCGGTTCCTGGTGTCGATCTTCCCGATCCGCTGCGTGTTTTCCGGCGAGCTTATCGGGATCAGGAAGTCACGGAACAGTGCGCTGTGCGCTTCAGACTCAACACGCTCGCCAAAGCTCACGACGATGTCGGCAGGCCCGATGCGAAGCGGCACATCGCCTTCACCATTGACGCAGAACAGGATGTTCGGATGCGCCGACTTGAACGCCGCAAGGCGCGGCGCGAGCCAGAGCTCGGCCCAATCCGAATTGGACGCGATGTGGATCTCGTTGATGCGCTGGAAGTCGAGCGCCTCCGATGCTGAAGCCAGCTCCATGAATGCCCGCGACAGATGCGGCAGGGCCTGGGACAGCGCCTCGGTCGGCCGCAGCCCCGACCGCCCGCGAACGACCAGATCGACGCCGAGATAGTCCTCCAGCGTCTTGATGCGCTGGCCGACGGCCGCGGGTGTGATCGCCAGCACGTCGGCGGCGGCCTTCAGCGAACCGGTGCGAAGCGCCAGCTCCACCGCCTGCAGCGACCTCAGATGGGCAATCGCGAACATCGACTCATGCTAAAGTTTTTCTTTAGCGATGGAAAGAAGGTTTAGTTTGGGTTTTTGCTGTGTCCAATCTTAATGTCACACCGTCGAACGCGGAGACGCCGATGAAGAGATACCTGATCGAGCGGGACATACCGGGGATCGGCGGCATGTCCGTCGTCGAACTCTGCGGCGCCGCCCGGGCCTCGAACACCGCGATCGACAAGATCGGCAAGGGCGTTCAGTGGGAACACAGCTACGTCGCCAACGACAAGACCTACTGCATCTACCTGGCCGAAAGCGAAGCGGTCATCCGCAAGCACGCTGAACTCAGCGGCATCCCGGTTGGCCGGATCACGGAGATCACGCGGATCATCGATCCGCTGACCGCCAACAACTGACGAACCGCCACTAGCGAACAAACAAATCGCTCGAACATCCCGCGGACGCGAGTCCGCGCAACGACCCTCTGCGTCTCGCACCGACAACCGAGAAAACACACTCGCCTGCCCCCAACAAAGGAGAATAGCCATGTTCCGCACTCTCATCGCGACCACCGCCATTCTCGGCGCACTTGCCCCCGTCCCTTCAGCCGTCGCGGAGCCTGTCGTCCGCAGCTCCGTCCGTGTGAGCTATGCTGACCTCGACCTGTCGCGTGAAGCCGGCGCTTACGTGCTTCTCCAACGCATTGAAGCGGCCTCGCAGCGCGTCTGCGGCCCGCGCCCGTCGCCCAGGAATCTCAAGATCCATATCCACTACCAAGCCTGCTACCGCGACGCCGTCTCCCAGGCCGTAGCCGAAGTCGAATCGCCCCTGCTGAGCGCCCTTCTCGATGCTCCTCCCCGCAGCCGCCAGGTCGCGGTTCGATAAACAGAGCGGCTGCGCCCCTCCGCAGACACGCCTCCAGCGGGCGGACGCGCCGACGTCCGCTCGCATGGCGTTCGGAGTTCCAGCCAAAAAGCGCTTCGCCTCCAGGATGACGTTGAACAGCGCTTCCAACGCGCAAGGCGGTCGGCTTGACGCCTAGGGCCTCCTCCCCTACCCCGCGACCATCACAAAGGAGGCAGCGCGATGTCCGAATGGACCTTCCCCAAAGGCGACCTGATGAAGGGCAAGCGCGGCCTCGTCATGGGCGTCGCCAACGACAAGTCGATCGCCTGGGGCATCTCCCAGCAGCTCGCAGCCCAAGGCGCCGACATCGCCTTCACCTACCAGGGCGAGGCGCTGGAGCGCCGGGTGCGCCCGCTGATCGAATCCATCGGCATGAACACCATGATCTCGTGCGACGTCGCCAGCGACGCCGACATGGACAAGGCCTTCGCCGAACTCAAAGCCAAGTTCGGCACGATCGATTTCCTCGTCCACGCCATCGCCTTCGCCGGCAAGGAAGAGCTGCAGGGTTCGTTCGTCGAGCGCACCACGCGCGAAGGCTTCCGTCGCGCGATGGACATTTCGGTATTTTCCTTCGTCGACGCTTCGCGCCGCGCCTCCGAGATGATGAACCCGGGCGGCTCGATCGTGTGCATGACCTATC
>DATBNA010000268.1:0-9368 GCA_036554545.1 Hyphomonadaceae bacterium | reverse complement strand
TTGATCGAACAGCTCTTGGGCCGCTTCCCGCCTTACGAGGTTCCCCTGCTGGGCGCTCACGGGACCGGCAAGGCCAACGCTGGCAGATGCCAGTACGACGAACAGCTTCGTATTCATGATCCTCCCCCACATACGACCGCGCGCAGCCTAGGCAGGCGTATGGGCAGGCACAATAGGATCAGCCAGCAGCTGACCTTCTGGAATAGGGCTCCCGAGCACGCTTTGCCCTGTTTTCCAGGGCAATTCGTCCCAGAACTTCGACCCTTCACAAGCCCGCAAAGCCGGTATATCTGGCGCCCTTGCCTCGGCGTGCGGTCGTGGCGGAATTGGTAGACGCACTACCTTGAGGTGGTAGCGCCGCAAGGCGTGGAAGTTCGAGTCTTCTCGACCGCACCAGCAGGCAATCAGGCTCAACAATCAGAGAGAACGCCGTTCGCGGGAAGGGAGGGTCGCCATGAATGAGACCCCCGATTCTGCACAGGAACGGCCCGCGGAAAACCAGTCCGAAGGCGAAGCTGTGGAGGATGGCGTGCTGGCGCCGGCCTTCGTCGCCCAGTTCGTTGGGGCGGTCGGCGATGGAGATCGCTTCTCGCTGCGCCGGACGATCAAGGAACTGCACCCCGCCGACGCGGCCGACCTGCTGGAGCATCTGCCGCCAGACGCCTTCCGGAAGGCGATCCATCTTCTCGACAAGGATCTTCCTGCCGAGGCCGTGGCCGAGCTCTCGGACGAAATGCGGCTTGCCGCACTCAACGAGCTGACCGACGCCGGTATCGCAGCGATGACCGAGCACCTCGACTCGGACGACGCATCCTTCCTGCTTAACGACCTCGAGGAAGACCGGCGGACCCGAATTCTTTCGCGGGTTTCGGCTACCGACCGGGCGGCTATCGAAAGCTCTCTGGCGTTTGACGAGGAATCCGCTGGTCGCCTGATGCAGCGCGACTTCGTCGCCGCTCCGGTGTTCTGGACGGTGGGGCAGGCGATCGACCACATGCGCAACGTCGCAGTCGATGACCTTCCGGAAACTTTCTTCGAAATCTACATCGTCGATCCTGGCTTCCGGCTGCAGGGCAGTGTGCCGGTGTGGAAGTTGTTGCGGGCCCTGCGCGAGACACCGCTCAAGGACATCATGAAGGAAGTTCCGGTCCACGTGCGGCCGGAAATGGACCAGGAAGAGGTCGCCTACCTCTTCCGGCAGTATAACCTCGCCTCCGTCCCGGTGGTCGACGAAGCCGGCCGCCTGACCGGCATGATCACCATCGACGACGTCGTCGACGTCATCCAGGAAGAGGCGCAGGAGGACATCCTTGCCCTTTCGGGCGTCAACGAGGCGGGCGTCAACCAGTCTGTCTTTTCAGCTGTTCGTGCGCGCATACCATGGCTGGCGGTGAACCTCTTCACAGCGTTCCTCGCCTCGCTCGTCGTTTCGACCTTTGCGCCGGTGATCGACCAGGTCGTAGCGCTGGCTTTTCTGATGCCGGTGGTGGCTGGCCTCAGCGGCAATGCCGGGTCGCAGGCTCTCGCCGTGGCTGTGCGGGGCATTGCCGAGCGGGACCTCGACGGCCAACTCGCCATCCGCGCCGTTCGCCGCGAGGCGCTGACCGCCATCGTGAACGGCCTGATCATCGCGTCGCTCGCGGCCGTTGTGGTTCTTCTGTGGTTCCAGAACTTCGGCCTCAGCCTGGTGATCCTCGCCGCGATGGCGTGGACGTTTACATGGGCTGGTCTCGTCGGGATCCTTGCGCCGCTTACCCTGAAACGTCTGGGCGCCGACCCGGCAGTCGCCTCATCTGTGTTTGTGCTTACCAGCATTGATCTGATGGGCTTTTTCGTTTTCCTCGGTCTAGCGACCCTCGTTCTTCTCTGATGACGGGAATGGCGTTTCGGTTGCACCGGAAAGGCGAAATCCTCCGGGGGATGTGTCAGTTCAGGCCAGGACGATGACAGGACGATTGCGCACCTCGCGCGCCGGCCTCGACCTCATCAAGAGTTTCGAGGGTTTCCGGGACATCGCAGTCCGACTACCCGATGGCCGGTGGACCATCGGCCATGGCCACGTGCGCAGCGCCCGCGAAGGGCTCTCCATCACTGCTGCGGATGCCGACGAACTGCTCGCGCAGGATCTCCTGCCGGTTGAATCCGCGATCCACTCTCTCGTCTATACGCCGCTCAATCAGAACCAGTTCGACGCACTCGCATCTCTCGTCTTCAACATCTCTGTTGAGCGATTCAGGGACTCCGCTGTCCTGCACTTCCTTAACGCCGGTGATTTCCTGAGCGCAGCCAGCGCCTTCGACGTCTGGCGCAAGGTTCGCATCGATGGCCGCAGCATGGTGATGGACGCGCTGGTTCGCCGGCGAGCTGTGGAGAAGGCCATGTTCCTGGAGCATCCGGGCGGACGTCCGCCTGCGCCGACGCCGCTCGTCACGCCTGAGGCGGACCTTGGCGTCGCTGACGTTCCGATTGCCGGCGCTCACGGTCACATGCCGGCGGCCAACGGCCAGAGCAATACACCCGACAGTGCCGAGATCGCCGAAGCCGTTCGCCGTCTCGCCGAGCGTACGAACGGAACTGTCGCCGCTTCCGGCGATACCTCTGCCGGCGATCTCTCCGAAGAGCGTGCGCCGGATGAGTTTGAAGCTCCTCGCCCGCCGCCGCCCCGTTCGCCCGAGGAGATCGACGAAGTGCGCCGCGCCGTCGCCTCGCGCATCTCCAGGATTCTCGAACGCACGGAGCGCGCGATCGAGGAAGAGCAGCCGATCGCTCCCGGCGACCAGGTTGCCGAGCCGACCACGCCGGCGCGTTCTGTCGCCGTCGCTTCGCCGCATATGGCCCATCACGAAACCAATGGCCGCGACCGGCCCCTGATCGACGACACCGAAACCTTCGAACCGGGCGAGGATCCCGCCGTCATGTTCGAGAATGGCGAACGTGATGCCGAAAAGGTGAATCACCGCGCCCAACACATGGGGATCTTCAACGGGCGGTTCGCGGATCTTGCGCCCTGGATCGCAATTCTCGTCCTGTCGCTGCTGGGCTTCAGCATCGGCGTCGTCGACGCCATCCAGAACACCGGCATCGCCGCGGGCGCTTCGACCATTCTCGCCGTCTTCGGCATGCTGTCGCTGATGAGCGCCTATTTCATCATCTCGCGCGCGATCGAACGCGACATCTAGCCCTTACTCCGGGGCAGGGTGGAAATCCATGCGGCGGGGGGTATGGTGGCGCCATGCTTTCCAATTCCCGCTCTCTCGACTTCGACCTCGGTGAAACTGCGGACATGATCCGCGACCAGGTATCTGGCTTTGCGCAGGCGGAGATTGCCCCGCGTGCGGCGGAGATCGATCGCACTGACGAGTTCCCGCGTGACCTCTGGCCTCGCATGGGTGAACTCGGTCTTCTCGGCATCACCGTCGAGGAAGAATGGGGCGGGGCGGGGCTCGGCTATCTCGAGCACGTCGTGGCGATGGAAGAAATCAGCCGCGCCTCTGCGGCCGTCGGCCTTTCGTATGGCGCGCACTCGAACCTCTGCGTCAACCAGATGCGGCGCTGGGGCACGGAAGCGCAGAAGACGAAGTATCTGAGCAAGCTGATCACCGGCGAGCATCTTGGCTCGCTGGCCATGTCGGAACCGAACGCTGGATCGGACGTCGTGTCGATGAAGCTGACGGCGGTGAAGAAAGGTGACCGCTACGTCCTCAATGGCTCGAAGATGTGGATCACCAATGGGCCGAGTGCAGACACGCTAATCGTTTACGCCAAGACCGCGCCCGAGAAAAATTCGCGCGGGATCTCTGCCTTCATCATCGAAAAAGGCTTCAAGGGTTTCAGTGTCGCCCAGAAGCTCGACAAGATGGGCATGCGCGGTTCCGAAACAGGCGAACTGGTCTTCCAGGACTGCGAAGTGCCTGAGGAAAACCTGATCGGTCCGCTCAATGGCGGCGTCGAAGTCCTGATGTCCGGCCTCGACTATGAGCGGTCTGTCCTCGCTGCGGGCTCGACCGGCATCGCGCAAGCCTGCATGGACGTGGTGCTGCCCTACATTCGCGACCGCAAGCAGTTCGGCAAGTCTATCGGCGAGTTCCAACTCATCCAGGGCAAGGTCGCCGACATGTACGTCAAGATGAACGCCGCCAAGGCTTACGTGTACGCCGTCGCCAAGGCCTGCGACCAGGGCCGCACGGCCCGCAAGGATGCAGCCGGCGCCATCCTTTTCGCAGCAGAGACCGCAACGCAGCTTGCGCTGGACGCCATCCAGATCCTCGGCGGCAATGGCTATATCAACGACTATCCAACCAGCCGCTTGCTGCGCGACGCAAAGCTCTACGAGATCGGCGCCGGCACCAGCGAGATTCGCCGCTGGCTGATCGGCCGCGAGCTGTTCGAGGAAACAGCGTAACAACTTGCACACGGGGACATGACATGGGCTTGAGGGCGCTCGCCATTGGTGGTCTCGGAATCCTGCTCGCAGCGCCATCTCTCGCCCAGACGCCGCAACTTCCTGCCGATCCTGGCGCGCCGCTTAGTGGCTATCCCCGTAAGGCTCTCGGTCTGCCCACGCCCGCCGAGCTGAAGACGGCCACCTATGTCCGCGATGTGATCTACGGCCATCGCGACGGCATGGCGCTCACCTACGACGTCTTCAAGCCGTTGAAGCCTAATGGCGCGCTTGTGGTGAACATGGTGTCCGCGGGCTGGCGGTCGTCATGGGGGCCGCCGGAGGAGCGCCAGGCGCGTTACCAGTGGCTCATCGACAAGGGCTTCACCGTCGTCGCGCTCTACCACTCTTCCGCGCCGCGATTCCCCGTGCCGGACGCCGTCAAGGACATCCGCCTCGGTCTGCGGCATATCAAACTCCACGCAGCCGATTATGGCGCCGACCCCGCGCGCATCGGCGTCTGGGGCGCGAGCGCCGGCGGGCACCTTTCGCTGGTTGCCGGCCTGATGGCAGATGACGGCGACCCGGCGGCGAGAAATGCTTTGGAACGGTCCAGCAATCGCGTGGCGGCAGTCGTCGCCTATTTCCCGCCGACCGATCTCGACACGCTTCTGGGCGCCCGCGCCAAGTCCGGCGCCATCGATTTCGACGACAAGCTCCGCGCCGCCATCTCGCCGATCCACTTTGTCGATGCACGCGATCCGCCGACCCTGATAATTTCAGGCGGGGCGGACAAGGGCGTTCCAATCTCGCAGTCGGAGACGATGAAGGCTGCGCTCGACAAGGCCGGTGTCGAAAACCAACTCAAAATCTTCCCGGACGCAGATCACGACTTCTACGTCAAAGGCGATCCGGCAAAGACTGACGCCTATGCCCTTGAGGCCATGAATGCGATGGTCGCCTGGTTCGAGAAGCATTTGCGTTAGGCAGGTCTGGTGCGGGTAAGCCCTACAACGAATACTTGCCCACCAGCAGCATCGACAGCACCACGATCATCAGCAGCACCAGCGGCAACCCCGCTCGTACATAATCCTGAAAGCGATAGCCGCCCGCGGACATGATGAGGATGTTGGTCTGGTAGGCCACCGGTGTGGCAAAGGCGAGGTTGGCGCCGAACAGCACCGCCAGGACCATTGGCTCGGGCGGAATATTGAGCTGTGTCGCCACGCTGACGGCAATCGGAGTTGTGACGGCGGCAGCCGCCGCGTTGGACGAAAAGTTCGTGATAAGCGCGGCGAACGCCATGATGGCGGCGAGCGCGAACGCAGGCGGGACAGGCCCGAGCATGGCGGAAAGTCCTCCGCCCAGCCAACCTGCCGCCCCTGTTTCAAGCAGCGCTCGTCCGAGCGCGATGCTGGCGGCGACAAGTACGATGACTTCTCCGCTCAGCGCGCGTCCGAGCCGGTCGAACTTGATGCATCCCGTTGCGATCATCGCGATCGTCCCCGCCAGAGACGCAATCGAGATCGGCACAAGCCGGAGAGCGGCGGCCGCAATGACGGTTCCGACAATCAGCAGCGCCGCCGGGGCGAGAAATGCGCGAGGAACTTCCGCTGCGCCCTCGAGAATCATCGCCCCTTCGGAAACCTGCAGATCCTTGAGCCGTGCGCGCACGCCTCGCACCAGCAGGACATCGCCGACTTCCAGTCGTTCGCCCTCTATGTCGATGGTTTCATGGAACAGCGTGCGATCGGGGCGGTGCAGGCCGATCACGACGGCGCCATATCGATCTGCGATCTGCGCCGAACGCGGGGTTGCCCCCACCAGGCTGGAGTCGACGCCTATCACCACTTCCGCAATGAGCTGGTCGTCGGAAGAGTCATGGCGAAGCGAGGCAAGCCTTTCCGGTCGCGTCAGGGGCGCCTTGATGCGATCGCTCGCGAGCCGCAATTCCTGCACGCCGCCCTCGATCTGAACCACGTCGCCTGGGCGCAGATGCACGGCCGGATCGTTGCGACGAAAGTGATGCGTGTCGCGCGTTACGCCGCCGATCTCGATGCCTGCGCCAAGGCGAGAGCGAAGCTGCTCAAGCGTCATGTCGACGACGGTGGATGCAGTATCGACATGAAGGGAAGCAGAGAACTTTCGCGGCGAGCCGGTCGCTCCTTGCTTGTGGGCCGGCAGTAACCGCGGAACGACGAGCCAGAGATACGGCAGCGCGATCAAGGCTGCGATCAGTGCAATGTCGACGAAATCGAAAATGCCGATCTGCCGCAGACCGAGGTCTTCCGCGATACTGACCACCAGCAGATTGGTCGACGTCCCGATCGTCGTGCACATGCCGCCAATCAGGACGGCGAAATTGACGGGCATCAGCGTACGAGAGGCGGGGTAGCCCGTACGCGCCGCCAGGTTCAGCAGAATGGGCATCGCCAGCACGAGCACCGGCGTATCGTTGATGAACATGCTGAGGATGGCGCACACGGCGATCGTGGCCAGCAGGCCGAGCGCGTTGCTGTAGGCCCAGATACGGCTGACAAGGTAGGTCGCCGGCTCGAGCGCGCCGGTGGCCACAAGACCCCTGCCGAGGATCATCAGGCAGCAGATCGTGATCAGCGCCTGGTGGCCGAACCCCCCAAAGGCGATTTCAAAGCCTGTCAGGCCGCTGTCGCCTTCGAGCGGGAAGAAATAGAAGCCGAGCGCAAGGAGACTGATGAGGATGAGGCAGACGACCTCGACCCGGATCCGTCCCTGCGCAAACAGGACAAACATGGCGATCGTCAGCGCGATCGTTGCAGCAGCGTGCGGTGTCGGCATCTACCCTCGACCTTCAAGGAGGCAGCCTAGCAGCACTTGCGGCTTAGGTCCGTCTCCGGTCAGGTCAAGGCGGCCGGAATCGCGCGATTGCGCAACCCTTGCGGGCGCGCAGCTCACATGCGGTCAGGAGAACCAGCCGTCAGTTCGAGGCGACTGTCGTCAGGACGCCGGGCGGGGTGTCGACGAAGAGGCTGTCTGACTCGGTAAAGGCGAAGGGGGCGCCAACGATAAGTGCGACGGCGAAAGCCGTGACGATGATGCGTTTTGCGAGCATGGGGAGGCTCGTTCTTTTCTTTTTTATTGGCCAGGCTCGATTGCCCGGTCTTCTGATGCGCTTCAGATGCTCGCTGTTCGCGTCCGAAACAAGGCGCCCGGGCCATAATTTTTTAACGACGGAAAAGCCTGTGTTTTCAGGCAACAGCCTGATTATCCCGCCTTCGCGGTGACGATCCAGGCCCTTCCGGGAAGCGCGACGCTGCCATCTTTGGCCGCTAGCGGGCCCAGGGCCTTTTCCACAGCCTCCAGTATCACCGGCAGATGTTCTTCGCCCATTTCGCGGACGAGGCGCGAGACGGGGCCGAGGCGGACCGATTCTTCGGCCGCCTCGCGCGCGCTTTTTCCAAGCGGCATGGCGGCCTCAAAGGGCTCGGCGTCCACGTCGCGGAAGTTGGCTTCCAGCAGGATGGCGCGGACGCGGTTGGGATCGCCAAAGGCGAAGGGACCGGGCGCGTGCGGATCAGCCGGTGGCCCGTCGAGCTTCAGGGCCGCGCGGGCGGCCATGACGGGCACAATGGCCCACGGGTTTTCGCGCGGTCCCTGCCAGCAGACGAAGGCGAGACGGCCCGTATCTTTCAGCGCGCGCCGTAGGTGAGCGAAGGCCGGGACAGGGGCGGCGAAGAACATGACGCCGAAGCGGGAGAACAGCAGGTCGCGGTCGTGGAAGAGCGGGGCGCTGGACGCGTCGGCCTGTTCGAAGGTGACGTTGCCAGCGCCCTCGGCCTTTGCCCTCCGGCGAGCGACCTCCAGCATCGGCCCCGAAACGTCCACGCCCAGGACGCCGCCCGACGCCCCGACCGCCTTGCCCAACGCGATGGAGGTGTCGCCGCATCCGCAGCCGACATCGATGACGCGTTCACCGGGCCGGGCGGCCGCGGCCTTCAGGGCCGCGTCGCCAAAGGGCCTGGTAAGGTTATCGAACGCCGCCTGTTCAGCCGCCCAGCGCTGTCCGAGGGGGCCGTTCCATTCGGCTATCTGTTCAGAATTGTCGCCAGCCATGCACGCGTCCTCCTCGTCGCAGGGATGGTAGCTTGCCGCAGGCCCTGAAGAAAAGCTGTGGACCTGTTGGCGGGGGCTTTGCCCAAGGCTATAGGGGCCTTCCCCAATATTCGAATCCAGCGGTTTTTCAGGAACATTCATGCCCGTCCAACGCACGCTTTCGATCATCAAGCCGGACGCAACGGGCCGCAATCTTACTGGCGCGATCAACGCGGTCTTCGAGAAGAACGGCCTGCGCATCGTTGGCCAGAAACGTATCCGTCTTACCCGCGCCCAGGCTGAAGGCTTCTATGCCGAGCACAAGGCGCGCGGCTTCTTCGGCGAGCTCGTCGACTTCATGACCTCCGGCCCCGTGGTTGTGCAGGTCCTCGAGGGCGAGAACGCAGTGCTGAAGCATCGCGAAGTCATGGGCGCGACCGATCCGGCGAAGGCCGCCGACGGCACCGTCCGCAAGCTCTATGCGAAATCCATCGGCGAGAACTCGGTCCATGGTTCGGACAGCGAGACCTCGGCCGAGCGCGAGATCAATTTCTTCTTCCGACTCGATGAAATCGTAGGTTGACCCATTAGCTACGCAATTCGCCCCGCGCGTCCTTCCGAGCGCCAAGCGCTCGAGGACCTGCAGCGTCGTGCGTCGCTCAAGTCGGAAGACTACCGGGAAGACCTTCTCGCTCACCCGGACGCCATCGAACTTCCTGCCGAACAGATCGCAGCCGGCCTCGTCATCGTCGCCGAACACTGGGGTGCGCCGGTCGGCTTCGCAGTCGTGCTCCCGCGCCAGGATGGACATGCGGAGCTCGACGGGCTTTTCGTTGAACCGGATCTGTGGCGGGGCGGCATAGGCCGCCTGCTGGTGGAAGAGGCGGCCCAGTTCGCAGCGGCGCTCGATGCGCCC
>DATBNA010000242.1:0-8338 GCA_036554545.1 Hyphomonadaceae bacterium | reverse complement strand
CGCCGGACAGCATGGCGCCGACGGTGCGGTTCACGTTGCGCACTTCTTCCTTGATGCTTACCGGCTTGGGCGATTTCGCCAGCGCGGCCTTCGCGGCCTTGATCAGCTTGTGATCGAGCGCGTTCTCGAGGCCGTGGTTCTGCGTTTCGCAGACGTGAATCGCGACGCCCTTCTTGGCGGGCGCCTGATAGAGGAGTTTGGTAAGATCGACTCCCTTGGCTTTCCAGTGGTCGAGGGCGCGGCGCATGTCGAGCCGGTCGACGCGGCCGACCATCTCGGCGACCGTGCGGAAGCCGAGCTCCGACATGATCTGGCGCAGCTCTTCGGCGACGAAGAAGAAGTAGTTGATGACGTGCTCGGGCGCCCCGGTGAAGCGGGCACGCAGCACCGGGTCCTGCGTCGCGACGCCGACCGGGCAGGTGTTGAGGTGGCACTTGCGCATCATGATGCAGCCGGTGGCGATCAGTGGCGCAGTCGAGAAGCCGAACTCATCGGCGCCGAGCAAGGCGCCGATGGCGACATCGCGGCCTGTGCGCAGGCCGCCGTCGACCTGGACGGCGATGCGGCCACGCAGGCCATTGAGGACCAGCGTCTGCTGGGTTTCGGCGAGGCCGATTTCCCACGGGCTGCCGGCGTGGGTCAGCGAGGTGAGGGGCGATGCGCCCGTGCCGCCTTCGAAGCCGGAGATCGTGACATGGTCGGCGCGCGCCTTCGAGACGCCAGCGGCGACCGTGCCGACGCCGACCTCGGAGACGAGCTTAACGGATATGCGCGCCTTCGGATTCACGTTCTTCAGATCGTGGATCAGCTGGGCCAGATCCTCGATCGAGTAGATGTCGTGGTGTGGCGGCGGCGAGATGAGGCCAACGCCCGGCGTCGAGTGGCGCACGCGGGCGATGTTCTTGTCGACCTTGTGGCCGGGCAGCTGACCGCCTTCGCCGGGTTTTGCGCCTTGCGCCATCTTTATCTGGATGTCGTCGGCGTTGACCAGGTATTCGGTGGTGACGCCGAAGCGACCGGATGCGACCTGCTTGATCGCCGAGCGCATCGAGTCGCCGTTCTTCAGCGGCTTGAAGCGGTCGGCTTCCTCGCCGCCTTCGCCGGTGTTGGAGCGTCCGCCGATGCGGTTCATGGCGATGGCGAGCGTCGTGTGCGCCTCGCGGCTGATCGAGCCGAAGCTCATCGCGCCCGTGGCGAAGCGCTTGACGATTTCGGCGGCAGGTTCGACGTCTTCCAGCGGGATCGGCTTGTCGGCGAACCTGAACTGCATCAGGCCGCGGATGGTCAGCAGCCGTTCGCTCTGCTGGTTGATGGAATCCGCAAAGGCCGCGTATTCGTTCGGCAGATTGCCGCGCACTGCGTGCTGCAGCTTCGCCACGCTGTCCGGGGTCCAGGCATGGTCCTCGCCGCGAATGCGATAGGCATAGTCGCCGCCGACATCGAGCATGCCGGCATAAATCGGGCTGCTGCCAAAGGCCTGACGGTGGCGGCGGACGGCTTCCTCCCCGATCTCGAGCAGGCCGGCGCCTTCGATCGTCGTGGCCGTGCCGGTGAAGTATTCCGCGATCAGCTCCGATGACAGGCCGACCGCGTCGAAAATCTGCGCGCCGCAGTAGGACTGATAGGTGGAGATGCCCATCTTGGACATCACCTTGAGGACGCCCTTGCCGACGGCCTTGATGTAGTTCTTCTGAACGTCCTTGGCAGAGAGCTTCAGGCCTTCTGTCTGGCGAAGCTGTTCCAGAGTCTCGAAGGCGAGATAGGGGTTCACGGCCTCGGCGCCGTAGCCCGCGAGGGTGCAGAAATGATGCACTTCGCGTGCCTCGCCTGTCTCGACCACGAGTCCGGTCTGCATCCTCAGGCCCTGGCGGATCAGCTTGTGGTGAACAGCCGACAGCGCCAGCAGCGCCGGGATTGGGATGCGGTCGGCCGAAACGGCGCGGTCGGACAGGATGAGGATGTTGCTGTCCTGCAGGACGTGCTCGGTTGCCTCCATGCGGATGCGTTCCAGCGCAGCCTTGAGGCCCGCCGCGCCTTCGCTGGCGTCCCAGGTGATGTCGACGGTGGCGGTGCGGAACGTGCCGTCAACCAGTTCGTGGATCGAGCGGATCTTTTCGAGGTCCGCATTGGTCAGCACGGGCTGTGTGACTTCGAGGCGCTTGTGCGTGCCGGCGGCGAGGCCGAGCAGGTTGGGGCGCGGGCCGATCATCGACACCAGCGACATGACCAGCTCTTCACGGATCGGGTCGATCGGCGGGTTGGTGACCTGCGCGAAGTTCTGCTTGAAGTAGTTGTAGAGCAGCTTCGGCTTCTGTGAGAGCACGGCGATCGGCGTGTCGGCGCCCATCGATCCCACGGGATCGTCGCCCTGCTGGGCCATGGGTTCGAGGAAGAATGAGAGGTCTTCCTGCGTCTAGCCAAACGCCTGCTGGCGATCGAGCAGGCTCACCGAATTGTCGCCCATCTTCGCGACCGGTTCTTCCGGATCGGGCAGCTCCCCGAGCTTGTACTGCATCTCGGTAAGCCACTCGGAGTACGGATGCTTGCCGGCGATGGTGTTCTTGATCTCTTCATCCTCGATGATGCGGCCCTGTTCGAGGTCGATCAGCAGCATCTTGCCGGGCTGCAGACGCCATTTGCGGACAATGCGCTCGTCCGGCACCGGCAGCACGCCGGCCTCGGACGCCATGACGACGAGATCGTCGTCCGTAACGATGAAGCGGGCAGGGCGGAGGCCGTTGCGGTCGAGCGTGGCGCCGTTCTGGCGGCCGTCGGTGAAGGCGATGGCGGCAGGGCCGTCCCACGGCTCCATCAGGGCGGCGTGGTACTCGTAGAAGGCGCGGCGCTTTGGGTCCATCAGCGGGTTTCCGGCCCATGCTTCCGGGATCAGCATCATCATGGCGTGCGCCAACGGATAGCCGCCGGCGACCAGGAGTTCGAGCGCGTTGTCGAGGCAGGCGGTGTCCGACTGCCCGTGCGGGATCAGCGGCCACATCTTGTCGAGGTCGGCGCCGAGCAGGGCGCTCTCCATCGAACGCCGGCGGGCGTACATCCAGTTGACGTTGCCGCGGACAGTGTTGATCTCGCCATTGTGGGCGATGAAGCGGTAGGGGTGGGCCAGCTTCCACGACGGGAAGGTGTTGGTCGAGAAGCGCTGGTGGACCAGCGCGAGGGCGGATTGGCAAAGCGGGTTGGTGAGGTCTTTGTAGAAGGTCCCCACCTGGTGGGCGAGGAGAAGCCCCTTGTAGACCACCGTCCGTGTCGATAGCGACGGCATGTAGAGTTCGGCCAGCCCAGGCAGGTTCTTCTTCTTCGCGAGTTCACCCAGCGGGTTTTGCGTCTCCTTGCGGATGGCCAGAAGTTTGCGCTCGAAAGCGTCCTGGCTCATTTCCGGCGAGCCCTTGGCGATCACGGCCTGCCTGATCACCGGCATGCCAGCCAGCACGGCCTTGCCCAGCCCTTCGGGGTTGGTCGGCACGTCGCGCCAGCCGAGCAGCTTCTGCTTGCTCTTGGTGAGGAAGTTCTCGAACTGCCGCATGGCGAAGTCGCGCGCAGCTTCGTCGCGCGGCAGGAAACACATGGCGATCGCGTAGTCACCCGGGCTGGGAAGCTGGATCCCTGCCGTCTTGGCCCAGTCGCGGAACAGGGCGTCCGGGATCTGGATCAGGATGCCGGCGCCGTCGCCGAGCAGGGGATCGGACCCAACCGCGCCGCGGTGGTCGAGATTCAGGAGGATCTGCAGGCCCTGGCTGATGATGTCATGGGACCTGCGTCCCTTGACGTTGACGACAAAGCCCACGCCGCACGCATCGTGCTCGTTCCGGGGGTCATAGAGTCCCTGCGGCTGGGGTAGTCCCGTCGTCATTATACTCAGCCCATTCAACTGCCGTTCGGGAATGGCGTTAGCAGGAAGGCTGCCAGAATTCAAAGATTTGTGCTTGGCGCAGCGCGCAATCCACCGACTCTCGCTCGACCATGCCCTTTGCGAGCGCTTCGCACGCAGGCATCTGCTTCGGCGCTGTGCAGGATCGACGAAAGTATTTTGCCTACGTCGTCTGACTCGAAGGTCATCCGTGCGGCTGACGCCGTTTACGCGGGTTGATGTTCGAAGCCCGCCGTTGACGGAAACAACGGCCATTGCCACCAAGGATTCAACGATCGAGGGAGGCGTGGCGTGGGTCTGCGACATTCGGTTCTGTCAGTGCTGGCGCTTGCCGCTGCCTGCTCCTCGGTCCCTGCGCCGCCGGAAGGCACAGATGCCGATACCCGCGAATGGTGGGCGATCACGGCTGATCTATCGTCGGACGCCATGGAAGGCCGCGATACAGGCACGCCCGGCTATGAGCGTGCGGCAAGATACGTGGCGGACCGCTTCGCCAAGGCTGGCCTCAAGCCGGGCGGTGAAGATGGAGGCTGGTTCCAGAGCGTGCCGATTTCCGAGGTGCGCGTGGAAAAGAACGGCACGAGCTTCACCGTCGCTCACGGCGGCCGCCGCGAAACGGAATTGAAGTTCCTGCACCAGATCTCCGTGCGGGCGACAACCCAGCTACCTGCCACGATCGATGCCCCGCTGAGCTTTCGTGGCTATTGCTCGGCCACGGAAATGGGCCCGGACATGAAGGGCAAGGTTGCCGTTTGCTTTGGCGGGCGGCGGCGAGGCGTACCTGGCGGGGCCGAAAGGATCCGCGCGGCGGCCGACGCCGGCGCTGTTGGCCTCATCAATGTCGACGATCCCGGGTTCACCATCGAGCCGTCGCGCTGGCCCGATGCCTATGCACGCTCGCTGAGCCTCCCCGACGCTGTTCCGCCGGCGAGCCCGCATCTTGCCGTCATGCGGTTGAGCGCGGGTGTGTTCGACGACCTGATCGCCGGGTCGACCCAGGATGCCGTGGCAATTCTCGTAGCTGGCGCGGCCTCGAAACCTTTGCCGACGTTCGACATTCCGGCACGACTTCGCGCGACCTTCAGGACATCCCGCCGCGAACTGCGGTCTGACAACGTGCTGGGCCTGCTTCCCGGGACCGATCCGCAGCTTGCCAACGAGATCGTAGTCGTTTCCGCCCATCTGGACGGCTATGGTTTCGGAGAAGCTGTCGGAGGTGACAATCTCTACAATGGGGCGTTCGACGACGCCGCCTATGTGGCCACGCTGATCCGGCTGGCCGAGCTGCGGCAGGGCAAGGGCTTCCGCCGTCCAGTGCTGTTTGCGGCCTTCACCGGCGAAGAAAAGGGCCTGCTGGGCTCCTACTGGTTCACCCAGAAGCTGAGCGACCCCCGGCGGTTCGCCGCCAACATAAATCTCGACCAGCTGCGTCCGCTCTTCCCTCTCAAGATCCTCACCGTGCATGCCGTCAACGACACGACACTGGGCGATACGGCGAAAGCAATTGGCGCTTCGATGGGCATCGAGATCCGCGAAGATCAGGAGCCTGAGCGCAACCTGCTGACGCGATCTGACCACTGGCCGTTTCTGCGCATCGGTGTTCCAGCGACAAGTTTCATCTTCGGTTTCGATCCGGGGACAGAGGCTGAGCGGCGCTATCGGGAATGGTATCAGATCCGGTACCATCGCCCGCAGGATGACATGAGCCAGCCGGTCGATTTCAAGGCGGCGCTGGACATGAACACTTTCTTCTACCGGATGACGGAGGCAGTGGCTAATGCTGCCGAGCGTCCGACCTTCAAGCCGGAAAGCCGGCTGAAGCCGCAATGATCAGCGGACGGCGTTGAAGGCGCGTGCAGCTGCTGCGAGCGTGCGCACAGCTTCGCGCTCCTGCCTGTCGATCAGCGGGTTCCACACGTCGAAAATCAGCACGACGCGCAACTCGTTGCTGTCATTGCGAGCGGTATGTTCGATAGTGTCGTCAAAGATCAGCAGTTCGCCTTCCTTCCAGACGCGATGCTCGAACCCGACGCGGTAAGTGCATTTCTCCGGAACGACGAGCGGAAGGTGCGCGACGAGCCGTGCGTTTGTCTCGCCGGTGTGTGGAGGGATTTCCGTATGCGGGGCCAGCGCCGAGAACATTGCGTTCGGGCACAATCCGCCGATGTCGGCCATATCGACAGCTTCGAGCGCCTTGCGGGTTTCGGGGCAATGCGCGAGATGCGCCTCGTCGGGCTGACCGTTCCGCCATAGCGAGTAGTGCGACCATCGCGCGGAATTATTGAGGCCAGCCCATTGGTCCACCGGCTGGCCGGGGCGCAGCTTGATGTAGGGCGAAAACTCCTTTCCTTCTTTTGCCAGCGCCGCCTTCAACTCTTCGCGGATGACGTCGGTCTTCGCTTCCAGTTCGGCCGCCCATGGAAAAAGGCCGCGGTCGTAGAACGGGATCGCAGGCAGGCGCGGCACGTAGAGCTGGTTGGCCTCCTGGCGATAGGGCGTCGTTGTTCCAGCAGCTATCGATGCAGCTTCGCGCCACCGTTCGGCCTTGTCGCTTGGCAGGCGGGCGAGCGCCTGTTCCATGGCTGAATCCAGCGCCGCCTGCATGTCATGCGCATGGCGGCCCGCATATGCTTTCGCGTGCTCGAGCTGGGGCCGCAACACGTCCGGCCACTGCGCCTCTGGCGGCGCTATCTTGATAGCGTTGCGATAGAGCAGGGCTGCATTCGGACGAGCGCCCAGGCGCTCCATCCGTTGCGCCTTCGAAAGCAGAGCCGGCAGGTAATACGGATCAATCGTCAACGCTGCATCGATGGCCTCGGCTTCCCCGGCGCCGTCTCCTGCATGCTGGCGCGCCTTGGCCAGCGTCAGCAGGGTAAACAGGTCCCGCGGCGCAAGCTTCCGCGCTTCCTCCAGAAGTTGACACGCGCTTGCAAAGTCCCGCCGCTGCATGGCGTGGACGCCAAGACTAAAGGCGGCGCGGGGATGCTGCGGGTCGCGTCGGCGGATTTCGAGCCAGATCCTCTCAGCCTCGTCCCAGCGGCCGGCATTGGCCGCGTGTTGTGCAGCCTCCACAAGTTGAAGGTTTTGGTCAGTCATTCGCCAAGCGTGCCTCTGCGCGGCGTCGCGATCAATTGCAGCTGCCACAAAATAGTGCGGCGGCCTCCACCGGAAGCCGCCGCACCAGCATGGAAAGTCCTGTGACTCGCTTAGAACTTCGTCGTGACACCAATGGTGAACACCCGTCCCAGAACGTCATAGGTGGAAGGATAGGTGTTGCCGCTGTTGAACGTCGTGGAGCCGGTTTCCGTGACGACGAACGGCGCTTCTTCGTCAAAGACGTTCGTGACGCTGAATTTCAGCCTCGCCCAGTCTGTAACCTGCCAGCCGGCCGCGAGATCGATGTAGCTGTAGGCATCGATCGAAGCCGATTCCGGGTCCGTATTGGCGAGCTGTGATTCATCCACATCCGAGCCGCTGAGGTAACGCCACAGGTAGGAGATGTCGAAGGGCCCGTAGGTCCACGTCGTGCGCTGCACGAAGTGATCCTCCGGCGTCGGGCCACCGGTTGATCCGGTGACAGTCGAAGGCAGGCCACACTGCTTGCCGTAACGCGCAACGCACTCGACCCTGGCTTCACCCACAACCGGTATGTAGCTGGAGTCGAGGACATGGGTGCCGTCGAGGCTGGCTTCGATGCCGCCCCACGCGCCGATGTCCCAGGCATAGCGGATCGAATAGTCGATGCCTTCGGCATGGACTTCGCCGATGTTGTCGTTGAGTTGCTCAACGCCGAACCTCAGCGCGCCTTCCATCGAACCGTTGATGGTGTTGCGATGGATGAGCGCGCAGTCCGCATCGGTTGCGACCATTCCCGGGTTGCGGGCCGGATTGTAGCAGGCGTCGACGACATCGAAGATCGGCCGCAGCGCGATCGCCTTATCGACCGTGATGTCATAGTAGTCCACCGTCGCAGCCAGACCCGGCAGGAAGTCGGGTTGCCAGACGAAGCCAAAGGTCACGGTGTCGGCTTCCTCGGGAATGAGGTCCGGGTTGCCGCCGGTGAAATTGTTGACCTGGCCGGCAGTCGGCTGGTTCAATGTTCCACCTGCGATTGCGCCGGCTGGCACGCCGGTGGCGATGCACAGGGCAGCTAGCTGGCCGGTAAGTGGTGTACCGGGAGAGCCATTGGCGCATGGGTCGATCAGAAGGTCGCCGGTACCGGGGACCTTCGGCGCGAACAGTTCGGATATGTTGGCGGCGCGGACCGCGCGCTGGAACATTCCGCGGAACCGCAGGCCGTCGACCGGCGTCCAATCAGCGCCAACCTTGTAGCTGTCAACGTTCCCGGACGACGAATAGTCCGAATACCGATAGCCAAGTTCAAGGTTCATTGACTGGAAGAACGGCTTGTCTTCGACGATCGGAATAATCGCTTCGCCGAAGTATTCCCGCACA
>DATBNA010000202.1:0-2073 GCA_036554545.1 Hyphomonadaceae bacterium | reverse complement strand
GTATCCAGCGGACGCAGCGTGCGCAGGTCGATCACTTCCGCCTCTATCCCCTGCCCGGCCAGCTCCTCTGCCGCCTCCAGCGCGAACTTCACCATCCGCGAGTGCGCCACCAGCGTCACGTCCGTCCCTTCGCGCCGGATCCGCGCCTTGCCGATCGGCAGGACGAAATCGTCGACGTTCGGCACGTCGAACTCGACGCCATACATTAGCTCATGCTCGAGGAAGACCACCGGGTTCGGATCGCGGATCGCCGCCTTGAGCAGCCCCTTCGCATCCGCCGCGTCATACGGTGCGATCACCTTTAGCCCAGGCACATGGCCGTACCAGCTCGAATAGTCCTGGCTGTGCTGCGCCGCCACGCGGCTCGCGGCGCCGTTGGGCCCGCGGAATACGATGGGACACCCCATCTGCCCGCCCGACATGTAGAGCGTCTTGGCCGCCGAATTGATGATGTGGTCGATGGCCTGCATGGCGAAGTTGAACGTCATGAATTCCACGACCGGCCGCAGTCCGCCGAACGCAGCGCCTACGCCGAGCCCGGCAAAGCCATACTCCGTGATCGGCGTATCGATCACGCGCCGGTCGCCAAACTCTTCCAGCAGCCCGCGGCTCACCTTGTAGGCGCCCTGGTACTGCCCCACCTCCTCGCCCATCAGGAACACGGTCTCGTCGCGCCGCATCTCCTCGGCGATCGCATCGCGCAGGGCATCGCGTACGGATGTCCTGGTGTATGTCACGCCCTCAGGCAGCGTCGGATCGTGCAGCCCCTCGGCTGCCGCCGTCTTCTGCTCCGGCGCACGCAGCCTGTGTCCGTCATTGCGCGCCTTCTGTTCCGGCTCTCCATTGTCCGGCTTGCCGCCGGCGGCATCCGCCTTCACATCGGCGCGCGTCTGCGCCTCCGCCTCCTTGGTCGCGGACTTCGTCCCCGAGCCATTGCCCTTTTTCGGCCCAGACGCCTTCCCTGAAGATGCCGCATCGCCATTCAGCACTGCGATCACGGCGTTCACCTTCACGCCCTCCGCGCCCGCCGGCACAACGAGCTTCGAGATCACGCCCTCATCGACCGCCTCGACCTCCATCGTCGCCTTGTCGGTCTCGATCTCGGCGATCACGTCGCCGGGCTTCACGGTGTCGCCTTCCTTCACCAGCCACTTGGCCAGCTTGCCCTCCTCCATGGTGGGCGACAGCGCGGGCATCAGGATGTCGGTCATGGCGTACTAGCGCGCTCCCGGATCGCTCTGGTGCAGGCCGACGATGTTGCCGTCGACATCCTTGAAGTAGGCGACATAGCCGACGTGCGGGATCGACATCTTGGGCAGCGCCTGTGTCCCGCCGAGCTCCAGTGACCTGGCCAGCGCCTTGTCGAGGTCAACGACATCCACCGTCACACACCAGCAATTCACCGCTGCGCCCTCGACCGGAGGCGGCCCCATGCGCTTCAGCAGCCCGCCATTGATCCCCCGCGTCGTGTCATCACCGGTGATCACCCCGTAGTATTCGCCTGGAACCGGGTAGCGCTCGAACTTCCAGCCGAACAGCGCCTGATAGAATGCGATCGACTTCTGCGGATCGCTTGCGTGAATCTCGAAATGTACGGGGCGGTTGGTCATCTCACTTCTCCTGTCGCGGAGGGCGCATCATGACTGGGCAGGACAGGTGAATCGGACTTCGTCCAGAACACACCATCATTCCCGTTGTTCTTCTGCACGAGGCGCACGCGACCGGGGTCAAGGCCGCGCATCAGCCGCGCGTTGACGGCGATTTTCTCCGCGTCATCGGTCCCAGCCACGGTGACGTGAGTGAAGCATCCGCAAGTCCGGCAGTGGTGCATCTCCAGCTGGCGATCGCCCCACATGTAGATGAACGTGTCAGGCTTGGCGGCGAAGCGCACTTCGCGCTGCGGGTAATAGGCCCAAAGCGAACCATAGAGACGGCAATGCGAGCAATTGCAGTCGAGCACCGACTCGGGCGCCTCCACCTCGAAGCGAACGGCGCCGCAATGGCAGGAGGCGCTCAGCTTGCTCATCCTAAGGCGTCCGCCAACAGGCGCTCCAGTTCCTTCAAGTGCTTCGC
>DATBNA010000186.1:0-2083 GCA_036554545.1 Hyphomonadaceae bacterium | reverse complement strand
CTTCGCGATAGAAGCGGTCGTCGAGTTCGAGGATCGAGCGTTCAGGCTGAAAGAGGCTCATCACCCACCTCTATCCGAAATCTGCGTTGCGCAAACGCTCCGCCAAAATCCCGCCTGAATCTTGCGTCAGACAGCCGCACGTCGGGGGACGTATCCCGACCCAATGGAGCTACAGCCGATGAGGCGAACCAACACGTGTTCGCCCCTGATCCCCAACCCGGGGACGAAAGGGGCGGTCAGCGCTCCCGGGCTGTGGCTCGGCAGCGTCTGACCTCGAAAACCTGAACCGGCGCGTCGTCGCACCAGCGATCCGCGTCCATGCCTGTTATCCAGCCAACCGGCGGGAACGCGGGCGCATGTCGAGAGGAGACGCGACCATGGTCGCGCACATCTTTACGCGCCCGCAGACACGGGCGCACACGGCGACGCCTCTCCTGGCGTTCATCGCCGGCGATTTCGCCGACGTGATCGCCAGCGTCTGGCCTGCGCCGCACGGCGAATTCTTCGCCCTGCCCGCCGCCCGCCGTCATGCGGTCGCCATTGCGCTGGCCGGCCTCGCTCGCCGCACGTTCGCGGCCGGCGAACTCCGCCGTCTGGTCGAGTTCCAGCGCGACGCGGTCGTCGCCGAAGCGATTGCCGGCGATCTGGCGCCCGGCCTGATGCGCGCAATGGCCAAAGCAGGCGAAATCCTCTGGCAGCGCTACGACTACGCGGTCTTCCTCGGCCTGCTTGCCGAGCCGATGGCGAACGAAGTGCTGCGCCATCTCGATGAAGTGCGTCCTGCGGCGTTCGCGCCGATCGACGCGCTTCCTCCGGCGCTGCGCGTTGCGCCGGTCGTTCGTGTCCTGCCTTCCTACGCAGCCGCGACCGACCTCGCACGAGCCTTCCGCCTCGCGGTCCGCATGCGCCAGCCCTCCGAGGCTGCCCGCATTGCGCGCCGCTGGGCAGCTGGCGGAGATGCGCACGCGGTATTCCGTCGCGCGGTCGAGGACCTGACGCCCGACGCCTTCCGTGGACCGGATCCGGCGCCGACGCTCGAGGCGCCTTTCGTGCGTGTGACGTCCCGCAAGCAGCTCGAAGGCGTCGCCCTCGAGTTCCGCAACTGCCTTGCGGATCACGCGGCGCGCATCGCCGAGAGCCGCATGGCGGTCTATGTCTGGCGCATCGATCCTGCCGCCGCCGTCGCTCTCAACTGGGATGCGGCTGGATGGCGGCTCGCCGAGGCAAAAGCGGCCGACAATGTCGACCTCGAAGACATCCAGCTCCGCGAGCTGGTGCGCCGCCTCGAGGCGGTCGGGGTCCGCACGGGCCCTTCCGTGCAGTCGCTCGTCAACCGCCTGGACGACCACGCCCACGGCACGAGCTACACGACCCCGCTCGCGCCGGACTTCGTCGGCCAGCTCGCCCTTGGCGATCTCTGGAGCTGACGAACCCTCGGGACAGTGTTCCGCACCGGGCCTCCGGTGCGGAACATCTGCTTTTGTGGGAACAAACCGCGCCGGATGAGGTTTTCCGTTCACGGTAAGGAGCACCGGCGTGGCGTCGTTTTCTGCGTTCAGAGAGGGATTGCGGGAAAGGCTTCAGGGATTTCGCATGCCGGGGTGGGGCGACCTGCGGCGTCCAGTGAGAATCGCCTTGCTCACGGTTGTGGGAATTCTCGCGATCCTCATCCTCCTCTGGATCGTCCTCAACATCCTCCTCGCCAATCCGCGGACCGGAACACCTGTGATCAACTGGGCGCTCGGAACCTTCGCCGACAAGAGCGCCAGCGTATCAACCGGCAAGCTGACCCATCCTTTCTCTGACCGCTTCGAGCTGCATCAGTTCGACTGGCCGGGTCGCGCCGAGGCGGAAGACATCCTGCTCACCTACGATCTCTTCGGCTTCCTTCCGGGCCGGCCCTGGGCCCGCAAACTCTATGCCCGCAACGGCGAGGTGATGCTCGAGGACAAGAAGGACGACCGCACGACGCTAAACCCACAGGCGCTGGTCGATGCCGTGGAAGTCGAGAACATCCACCTCAAATTCACGCGCCGCGACAAGCTGCGCCACGTCACAATCGTCCGGGCCAGCGGCTCCTTCT
>DATBNA010000173.1:0-6445 GCA_036554545.1 Hyphomonadaceae bacterium | reverse complement strand
GACATCCCGGGCACGCGTGTGTTCAATGTGATGGCCTCGTCCGAGTTCAGCTCTCTTTCCGAGCCGAAATCCGATGAGGTTGGCAGGCTGGCCCACCTCAACAGGCCGGTGCGGCGCATCATGGTGGAGGCCGAGACGCTTGCGACTGCCCTGCCCCGTCTGCAGGAACGGTACGGCTTCTCCCGGCCCTTCCTGAAGATGGATACTCAGGGCTTCGACCTGGCGGTGCTGCGTGGCGCAGGCGATGCGCTATCGCGCTTTGTCGGCTTCCAGAGCGAGCTTTCGGTGCGCCGGATCTACCAGCAGGCCGCCGATTTCAGGGAAGCACTGAGCTTCTATCAGTCGCTCGGCTTCGACATTAGCGCCTTTGTCCCCAACAATGCGGGCCACTTTCCCGTCTTGATTGAGATCGACTGCATCATGATCCGCCGCGATCTGCTGAGCAAAGCTCTGTTGCCAGTGGATTCCACTCCGGCTGTCCCGCATCCGACGCCGCTGATCGATCCTGGCGAGACACAGGTCGAACGCTCAACGGGGAATGGAAATGCCGCGTAATAAATGGGCCACACTGCAGGTCGGCAAGCTTCCTGACCCTGTCCGCAAACCGCATGAGCCCTAAGTCAGTTACAGCTTTTTCAGGTTTGATTGGCCGCCGAAAGCTTCCGGTCGCAGACCGGGTTTGTCCGGCTGGGGCCGGTGCGATGGGTGGAGTAGAAGTGCCTGACAGTTCTTCCTGCACCGAAGGCGCATCGCGCCGCTCCACCAAGGTGACGTCCGTCGCGCCTGCTGGTTTCGCGCCGACCGCCGTGTTCGAAGAAGACTGGTGGCTGGATGCTGTGGCTCCCGGTGAATGGGATCGCGTGTCGGTCGAATGGGACGGCCGCGTCGTCGGCGACATGGCCTTCCATATCAGGAAACGCTGGGGCCTGCGCTACATGACCCCTCCGCATCTGACGCGCACCATGAGTCCCCGGCTATATCCGACATCGTCGAAGGCGGCGACGCGCGCCGAGCATTGCCAGATCATCGTCCAACAACTGCTGGAAAAACTCCCGCGCTATGACCGCTTTGAACGGGCGTTGCGGCCGGGCTGTCCGAGCACGCAGGGCTTCGTCAACGCCAACCTTGCAGTTGCGCACCTTTTCACTTTCCGCTCGCAACCGGGCGAAGGCGCTGACAGCATTCTTGCTCAAGCCGACGCCGAAACGCGTCGCGTGATCACAAAGGCGCGGCGCGAATGCGAAGTCGATCGAAGCCTCGATTTCGACCGGTTCACGCGACTTCATCGCGAGTCCTATGGCGAAGGCACAACCGTCGACTACAGGGTCGCCGCGCGCATGTTCGAGGCTGCGGCCTCGCGTAACCGCGCTGAGATCGCATTTGTTCGTCACGGCGGCGAGGCCGACACATCAGCTGTCATCCTCGTGTGGGATTCGGATGCTGTTTATGCATGGCTGCATGCACGAAGCTTCGTCCAGAAGTACGCCGGCGCCAGCCGTCTGGCCTTCTACGAGGCGATGCGTACGGCGGAGCGGCTCGGGCTGATGCTCGACCTCGATGGCTATGTCAGACCTTCGGTAGGAGTTTTTCTTACCAAATTCGGGCTCCAGCCTGTCGTTCGTCCCTATGTGAACGACAGCGGCATGCTCTGGCAGGTGTCGAGGGTCGGGACGTCGCTCTTTGTTCCCAGGCGATATGACAGGCATTTTCGTGTGCCTTGAGCGGCACGGCCGCTGAACTTGTTTGCAGGAGATTCGGTCGTTATCTGTGTGTGGCGCTGGCCTGCCGGTCGAGCGCGCCCTCAGCGGATCCGACGGATGAATCAGGCGCCGCACCAGACGCTCATGGAAATCGAAGCCCGAGAAACGCCCGCGGTGGCGGCCCGGATCGTCGCTCAGCAAGGCGAGCGGCTGAAAGAACTGGGATCAAGGCTCCGGGCGGCGCCGCCGCACTATGCCCTTGCCGCGGGTCGCGGCAGTTCGGATGCGGCGGCGCTGCTGGCGAAATACCTGTTCGAAATGCGTATCGGCCTTCCTACAGTTTCGGTCGCGCCGTCAGTTCATTCGATCTACGGCGCACAACTCAGGCTCGAAAAAGCCTTGCTGCTGGCAATCTCGCAGTCGGGAAGGAGTCCGGATCTTGTCGATTTCTGCCGCTTCGCAACTGGCCCGGATGTGCTGCGTGTCGCACTTATCAACGATCCCGCATCGCCGCTCGCAAACGCCGTCGACTTTTCGATTCCGCTTGAGGCGGGACCCGAGAAAAGCGTCGCCGCCACAAAGTCATGCCTGGCGGCAATGATTCTGGTGCTGGGGCTGGTGGCGTATTGGCGGCAGGATCGCGATCTGATCGCTGCGTTCGCTCGCTCGTCGTCGGTGCTGTCTGATGCGCTGTCGCAGGACTGGTCATCAGCGACGGCATTCCTGGATGGCGATGGCCCGGTCTATGTCGTGGGCCGCGGTCCGGGTCTCGCTATCGCAGCTGAGGCGGCGCTCAAGCTCAAGGAGACCAACGGCCTTCATGCCGAGGCAGTAAGCGCGGCCGAAATCAGGCACGGGCCGCTGGCGCTTGCGGGGCCGGACCTGCGCGTCGTTGTGTTTGCGCAGCGGGATGCCGCGCTCAACGGGCTTCTGCAGACAGCGACGGATCTCGAGCAGAAGGGCTGCCGGGTCATGCTGATCTCTGCAGGCGCAGCGACACACACGGCAATCAAGCCGGATGCCGAGCCGACGCTCGAGTTGCTGGCCATGCTGCTGCGGTTCTATCTTTTCGCCAATGACGCTGCCATCCGGCGGGGCCGTTCGCCCGATCATCCGCCGCTTCTCACCAAAGTCACGGAAACACGCTGATGCTCGCGCTGGCGCCGACGCGGATGTTCACGGGGTCGGAAATACTCGAAGGACATACGGTCCACATCAGCGAGGGCCGCATCCTCGATATCACGACGGCGACGAGCCCTGCGGCAATCAAGCTGGATGGCCTGCTGGCGCCTGGTTTCATCGACATACAGGTGAATGGCGGCGGCGGCGTGCTGTTCAACGACTCTCCTACCGTCGATACGCTTGAGACAATTGGCGCCGCCCACGCGCGGTTCGGCGTCACTGGTTTCATGGCGACGCTGATATCCGACGATCGCGACAAGATTGCCCAGGCGATCGATGCAGTAGCCGAAGCTATCGAAGACGAGGTGGAAGGTGTTCTCGGGTTGCATCTCGAAGGCCCGTGGCTGTCGGACCCGCGCCGCGGCGTTCACCCATCCAGACACTTGCGTTCGCTCGACGATGAGGACGTTCGGCTCCTCGCGCAGAAACGTCGCTTCCCGCTCATGATCACGGTCGCACCCGAGCAGGTGAACGTCGAGACAATCGAGACGCTGAAGACTGCCGGCGTAATCATCAGCCTGGGCCACACCGAGGCGCCTGCCGAACAGGTCGAGGCGGCGCTGTCAGCCGGCGCCAGCGGCTTCACGCATCTTTTCAACGCCATGCCGCCGATGGAAGGGCGCAAGCCTGGGCCTGTGGGCGTGGCCCTGGCAAACAGGGATTGCTGGGCCGGGCTGATACTCGACGGCATCCATGTCAGTCCGACATCGGCGCGCGCGGCATTCGCCGCAAAGACGTGGCGCAAGCTGATGCTGGTGTCCGACGCCATGGCGACAGTGGGGTCGAACGATCCCCGCATGTCGCTGTTTGGAGAAAGGATCGAAGTCAAGGAAGGCGCACTGCGCACCGCCGCAGGGACGCTTGCCGGCGCGCATCTCGATCTCTCGATGGCGGTCCGCAACGCAGTCTCGCTTCTTGGCGCCACGCCTACGGAAGCACTGCGGATGGCCAGCCTGACGCCTGCGGAGTTCCTGGGCGTCGCGGCCGTCCGTGGCCGGATGGGCGCCGGCTGTCTCGCAGACTTCGTGCTGCTTGACGACAACCTGAATCCGAAGGCGACCTGGATTGGCGGTAACCGCCTATAGGGTGGATTTCGCTTTGCTTCATCCACCTACCGATGCGTGATTCCCGCCATCGCCTGCCGCAGGTTTCCGCCTGACTTCTCGAGCAGAGCTTCGGCCGTCCTGCGATCCATCCCGCGGGCAATGAGGACTGCGAGCTTCACGTCGCCATCAGCGTTGCTCATCGCCGATGTCGCGTGTTCAGTCGTACAGCCGGTCAGAGTGACGACCATCTGCACTGCGCGGCGGCGCAGCTTCTCGTTTGTCGGCCTCATGTCGACCATCAGGCCGCGATAGACCCGCCCTATCCGCACCATGACCATCGTCGAGAACAGGTTCAGCACAACTTTCTGCGCCGTACCCGCTTTCAGCCGTGTGGAGCCGGCGACAGGTTCGGGGCCGGTTTCAATCAGGACTGGATGCTCGCTGGCCTGAAGGAGCTGCGATCCGACATTGTTGGCGACGCCAACCGTCAGCGCTCCGCGTTTCCGTGCAGCCTTCAACGCCGCGACAGTGAAAGGCGTCTCTCCGCTGGCGGCGACCCCGATGACGACATCGTTCGGCCCGGCGCCGATTTCCTCGATCCGCTTCGCGCCATCCGTTCCCGAATCTTCGGCATTCTCGACCGCTTGCAGCAAAGCACCTTCACCACCGGCGATGACGAATACCACCTGCTCTCTCGGCCAGTTGAACGTTGGGAAGAGTTCGGCGCCGTCCTGCACGCCGATGCGGGCCGATGTGCCCGCGCCGACATAAATGAGTCGTCCGCCCCTCGCGAGGCGAGGCGCTGAAGCATCGATTGCCGCTGCAAGGGCCGGGAGAGCTGGGCCGACGCTTGCCACTGCTGCAGCCTGCTCGCCATGCAGCGCTTTCAACCCGTCGACCGTGGACCAGAGGTCGAGGTCGGCGAAGCGCGGGTTCATGTCTTCCGTCGTCATTCGCTTGATTGAATGGCAGGCAAATCGCGTTAGACAAGAGGCGATGAGCGAACCCCTGTTCCTCGGCATTGACGGCGGAGGCACCCGTTGCCGCGCCCGGCTCGAAACAGCGGATGGCCGCGTTCTTGGAAGCGGCCTTTCCGGGCCGGCCTCCATGCGTTTTGGCTTTGAGGCGTCACGCGAATCGATCATGGCCGCTACCCGCCAGGCGCTTGCCGAAGGCGGTCTTACCGAAGCCGATCTCGCCCGGACCTTTGCCGGCATAGGACTGGCCGGAACCGGACTGACGGGCGCGCGCGCCGCGCTGGAGTCATGGCGGCACCCTTTTGCCAAGGCATGGTTCGAGGGCGATGGCTATCTGGCCTGGCTCGGCGCATTCGGCGGCGATGAGGGCGGGATCGTCGTTTGCGGTACAGGCAGCATCGGCATCACCTACAAGGGTCATACCATCCGTGTCGGCGGCTATGGCTTTCCGGTCTCGGACGAAGGCAGCGGCGCCCATATCGGCCTCAACGCCATCCGCTACGCCCTGCGCACCCTCGATGGGCGCGCGAAGTCGACCGCATTCGCAAAGGAGATCCTGGAGCGTTTCAACTCCGATCCTGCCGTTGTGGTGCGCTGGTCCGAAACCGCAAACGCCACCGATTACGCCGCCTTCGCTGCAATCGTGATCAAGCATTCGGCCGCTGGAGAGCCCGCCGCCACCAACCTCCTGCGCGACGCCGCGGTCCATATAGCTGGTCTTGTCGAGGCGGTGCTGGCGCGGGGAGCGCCGCGTGTCGCGCTGGTCGGCGGACTGGTCGAGTTCCTCAGGCCGCATATTCCGGCAGCCACAGCGGCGCGACTGACGGAACCCAAATCGGATGCGATGGCCGGCGGCATCCTGCTCGCAAAACAGAAGAGCGCCGCCGCGTGAGCGATTTCGCGACAGGAATATCGAGGCATGATAGCCGAAGAAGGCGCATCGTTGCGGACCCCGCATGACGGCGAAGAGGGTTCTCCGTCCCAGGGATGGCGCTCCGAAGCCGTTCTGCGCCCATCTACGGTGTTGGACGCGCCGATGATCGCACCCTGCTCGGCCAGAACGCCCTTATGCAGAAACGCTGTTTCGCTGGGTCGACCCCGAGTTGCGATACTGGGAGGACCGCGGGTTTTGCGTTGCGTTCACGCGTGCTGCATGCCGTGCGGTTGTGCGCCGAGCCTTTCTACTTCCACCACAACCGTCTTGAGACATGGCGGCCGCACGCCTCGCTCGAAGTGTTCAATGCAATGGAGCCGGCCGAGCGTTTTGGGGTCAACAGCGCCATCATTGCGCCGGCCTACCTCCCCGGCGGCGTCATCGGGGCAGTCGTGTGGGCCTCGCCTGATGACGCTCTGGACGTACCTGCAATCTTTGCGCAGTGCGCGGCCGAGCTGCATGCCCTCACCCTCAAATTCGTGGCGACGCACGGCTATGTCGGCAGGATCGCGCGCAGCTAGGCGAGCGATCGAGGATCAGCCGCCGGTGAAACGCGCAGGACGCTTGCCGATGAATGCCGCCACGCCTTCGCGATGGTCCGCCGTG
>DATBNA010000207.1:0-3079 GCA_036554545.1 Hyphomonadaceae bacterium | reverse complement strand
CAGGACAGGTGAATCGGACTTCGTCCAGAACACACCATCATTCCCGTTGTTCTTCTGCACGAGGCGCACGCGACCGGGGTCAAGGCCGCGCATCAGCCGCGCGTTGACGGCGATTTTCTCCGCGTCATCGGTTCCAGCCACGGTAACGTGAGTGAAGCATCCGCAAGTCCGGCAGTGGTGCATCTCCAGCTGGCGATCGCCCCACATGTAGATGAACGTGTCCGGCTTGGCGGCGAAGCGCACGTCGCGCTGCGGGTAATAGGCCCAGAGCGAACCATAGAGACGGCAATGCGAGCAATTGCAGTCCATCACCCATTCGGGCTCCTCCGCCTCGAAGCGGACCACGCCGCAATGGCATGAGGCGCTCATCTTCACGCCCGGCTCTCCACCAGCACATCCGTCCACAACTCGTCCGGATCCGGCTCGGGACTATCCTGCGCAAACTGCGCCGAGTCATTCACCACCTCGCGCACCTCGGCCTCGATCTTCTTGAGATCGTCCTCTGTGACGTTCTTCGCATCCAGCAGCTTCTTCTTCAGCATATCGATCGGGTCGTGATGCTCGCGCATCTCCTGCACTTCCTCGCGCGTGCGGTATTTCGCCGGGTCCGACATCGAGTGGCCGCGATAGCGATAGGTCTTCATCTCGAGGATGTACGGGCCTTCCCCCTCGCGGGCCCGCGCCACGGCCTTCGCCGCCGCATCGCGCACCGCCAGCACATCCATCCCGTCGACTTCCTCGCCCGGAATCTCGAACGAGATGCCGCGCTTGAACAGCTCGGTCTCGGCCGACGAGCGCGCAATGGATGTGCCCATGGCGTACTGGTTGTTCTCGATCACGTAGACGACCGGCAGCTTCCACAGGCTCGCCATGTTGAACGCTTCGTATACCTGACCCTGGTTCGACGCGCCGTCGCCGAAATAGGCGACGCACACCGCATCCGATCCGCGATACTTGTTGGAGAACGCCAGCCCCGTTCCGATCGGAACCTGCGCGCCGACAATGCCATGGCCGCCGAAGAAGTTCTTCTCGCGGCTGAACATGTGCATCGAGCCGCCCTTGCCGCGTGAGTATCCGCCCTCGCGCCCGGTCAGCTCCGCCATCACGCCGCGCGCCGTCATGCCTGTCGCCAGCATGTGGCCGTGGTCGCGATAGCCGGTGATCACCTGGTCGTCCGGGTCCAGAACCGACTGGACGCCAACAACGACGGCCTCCTGCCCGATGTAGAGGTGGCAGAACCCGGCGATCAGCCCCATGCCGTACAGCTGGCCGGCCTTCTCCTCGAAGCGGCGGATGAGCAGCATGTCCCGATAGAACTGAAGTAATTCAGTCTTTTGCGGAATTGACACCGGTTTCCTGGTCTTCGTCCCGGGTTTTTTCGCTGCCATGGCGTGGGAGTCCCTGATGCCTTGTCCGGAAAGATAAGGACAAATTCGCCCTCGTCCCACGCCTATCGCGGGATCAGATGGCCAGTTCCACACCAAAATTGGGGAAGGTTCAACGCACCGCGACGAGAACTTCGTCCGCCCGGACGTAGGAAAGCTTGGTGCGGGCAATTTCCTCGACATAGTCGAGGTCCATGGTCCTGTCCCTCAGGCGCACCAGCGAGGCCTCCAGAACGTCCCGTTCGGCTTTCAGCTTCACGATTTCGGCCTGAAGCCTCTCTTCCTCGCCCTGCAGCTCGGTCCAGCGGGCGAGCCCCTGGTCTCCTGCCAGCGCATGGTAGGAAAAATAGAGGATCAGGGCGCCGATAACGCCCGGGAGAAGGATGGCTTTTGCCGCCTGCATCATCCCGACGAACCGCCGAAGCGGCCTTTCTCCCCTGAACTCTTACGCCGTCCCAGACCTGCCGTCCGGTTGGTTAATGAGGAATGAATCGCCCGCCAGGACAAGGGATTCTCGCGCCCGGCGCCGCAGTTGCAATTCGCTGTGGAAGCGAACTGGAGACCCGATATGGCACGTCAGGTTGAATCCAAGGTAACCAAACTCGACACTCCGAAGGTCGCGGACCACGGCCTGCCGTCTTACCTCGCGTCCGACGAGGCGCTCATCCATGCCATCAACCGCTACCCGGCCGGCCTGGTGGACTCGAACGGCAAGGTCTCCCTCGGCTTCGACGAAACCGGCCACGCCGACGGCGAAGGCGTCCTTGAGGCCATCAAGGCCGGCAAGCTCTCGGTCACGCTGCGCGGTGTGGAGCAAGCCCACCCGGGTCTCTGGGCCGAAGCCGTCGCCGCCTTCCACAATCTGGCTTCCAGCTTTGGCGCCGGAAAGCCCGGCAAGCTGTCGGGCCAGCTCCTCATCTCCTCGGCCTCCGCTGTCGCCCCTTCCGATTTCGCCTCCACCGGCGCCGTCATGTTCCACCTACGCGGCGTGAAGCGCGTATGGGTCTACCCCACCAGCGAAGCCTTCCTGCCCCAGGCCACGCTTGAGTCAGTGATGTCCGGCGGCGCGGCGGAACTTCCGACCTCGCCGCTGCACGATGCCGGCGCCTGGCGCTTCGATCTTGTCCCCGGCGAGGCCCTCGCCATGCCGCTCTATGCTCCGCACCGCGTCGAGAACCAGGAAGATCTCTGTGTGACCCTCGTCCTCACCTACGAGACCGCGGAATCACGCATCACCAACGGCGCACATATCGCCAACAGCGTCCTCCGCCGCAAAGGCCGCAAGGTTGCATCGATGGGCAAGACCCCCTTCATCGCCCGCGCCGCTCTCGCCGCCGCCGCCGGCCCCCTCCGCATCTTCGGGTTCGCGAAGAAGCGCCCATCGCGCATCGTCCGTGAATTCGTAACCGCGGAACCGGCAGTCGAGATCGCCAACACAACCCGCCGCGCCGCCTAGACGCCTCGCCCTCACACCTCACAGACAGTCATCCTCGGCCTTGTGCCGGGGATCTCTGTTCGAGAGGCGAAGAATTTTTCCCGACCAGCCGCCGGATTATTTTTCCTCCACGCCGAAAACCTGGTCAGATTCGGCCGGTGAAGTGCGGTTTCTGAAAAAGGGATCGCCAGCGATTTCAGGGGTCTGGCTCAAAACCGCTGTAGGAGAACTGACGAGTTTTCCTCACCCCTGTCGGGCG
>DATBNA010000128.1:0-5793 GCA_036554545.1 Hyphomonadaceae bacterium | reverse complement strand
AGCGTCCAGTGAATCCAGATCGAATCTGGAAGCTGTTCACATGCAGCAAACGACTTATCCACACGGGGACCTGAGTAGCTCACCGATCTACTTGGTTTGTTCCAGAAATCGGGCTCTAAATGGTTAACGAGGACCTAACGTCCCGTTGTTTCCCATACCTGCACATGATATCCCCTGACACTCCACGGTGTGGGGCGCCGTGGCTTCGGGACGTAAGGGTACGTGGTCCGTCCGGGCCAGCGTTTAGCGGGCAAATCGAGGTATGTTCCTCTCCTCCTTCGAGAGCAGCGTGGACGTGAAGAAGCGGGTGTCCATCCCGGCTTCTTTCCGCAAGACGTTGGGCGGGGAAGAGAGCGTCTTCCTCTGGCCTTCGCTCGACAAGCCGTGCCTCGAGGGCGGGGGGATGGCGCTGGTCGAGGGGTTCGAGGCGTCCATATCCGAACTCGACCTGATCGATGAAAGGCGCTTCGCGCTGGCGACTGCCATTCTCGGCCTGGGGAAGCCTGCGAAGTTCGACGAGGGCGGACGGATCGTGCTGGAGACAGACATGCTTGCCCATGCGGGCATCGAGGACAAAGTCCGCTTCGTCGGGCTTGGCGACCGTTTCCAGATCTGGGCGCCTGCCGCGCATCAGGACCTGCTGGGCGATATCCGCAAGCTTGCTCTGTCGAACGCCAATCTCCTGAAGCCCAAAAGGATCGCGCGTCCGGGAACGGCGGCAGCGGAATGAGCCACGCGCCCGTTCTCGTCGAGAAGGTGATCGAGGCCGTCGCGCCGGTCGATGGCGCCGTGCTGGTGGACGCCACCTATGGCGGCGGCGGGTATTCGCGCGCGGCGCTGGCGGTGGCGAACGTGACGGTGCTGGCGGTGGATCGCGATCCGGAGGCGATGGAGCGCGCCTGGGCGCATGCGGGCAGGGACCCGCGGCTTGTTCCGGCGGCGGGACGGTTCGGCGAGCTCGAAGCCATCGTGCATGCGGCGGGCCGGGAGAAGGTCGACGGCGTGATGTTCGACCTCGGCGTCTCGTCCTTCCAGATCGACGAGGCGGAGCGCGGCTTTTCCTTCATGCGCGACGGGCCGCTCGACATGCGGATGGAAAAGCGCGGGCCGAGCGCGGCGGACGCCGTGAACCGGCTCACGGAAGGCGAACTGGCGGACATCTTCCACATTCTCGGCGAGGAGCCGGCTGCGCGACGGATTGCGCGCTTTATCGCCAACCGGAGGCGTACGCAGCCCTTCGAAACGACGCTCGATCTGGCTGAAACCATTGAGAAAGCCCTCGGCGGACGGCGGGGGAAACCGACGCATCCGGCGACGCGGTCGTTCCAGGCGCTGCGCATGTGGGTCAATGACGAGATGGGCGAGATCAATCGCGCGCTGGCGGGAGCAGAACGTGTGCTGAAACCCGGCGGACGGCTTGTCGTCGTAACCTTCCATTCAATCGAAGATCGCATCGTGAAGCTGTTCCTGCGGGCGCGTTCGGGCGCAAATCCTGGCGCGTCGCGGCACCTGCCCGGAGCGCCCAAGGGCGCGCCGCCGACATTCGAGGTGCTGCTGCGCAAGCCTATCGAGCCGTCCGAGGCCGAAATCGAGGCCAATCCCCGGGCGCGTTCGGCGCGGCTGCGCTGGGCGCTGCGGACCGAGGCGCCGGCCTGGGCCGAGCAGTCGGACGACGGGCCGCGCCTGCCGGGACTGAAGCAGCTTGAAGGAGTGGCGTGATGAAACGTCTGGCGATCATCGGCGGTCTTGTCGTCGCCGTGCTCGCGGTTGCGGTCTATCGCGCCAAGCTCGGCGCCGAAGAGACCGAGGGCCGCATCGAGACGCTGCAGGCGGAGGCGAAGAAGGTCTCCGACGAGATTTCCGTGCTGAAGGCGGAAGAGGCCTATCTCACGCGGCCCGAACGCATCGGGCCGATTGCGCGCGATCAGCTCGGTTTGCAGCCGGCGACGCCGGGGCAGTACACAGCGCCGGAAGCGCTGCCGCGGCGGCTGGGCGAAGAGAAGCTGACACTGCCTGAGAGCAAGCCGGCGAGGCCATCGGCGGAGGCGCCGGCGCGATGACAGCACTGGGCCGACCAGTCGAGGACAGATGGGGACCGCGGCGCGCTCGCTTCGTAGCGCTGGCGCTCGCGCTGCTCTTTGTCGTCGTCGTGGGACGGTCAGCCTTCATCGTTGTCAACGGGCCGAACAAGGCGGCGAGCACGGCGGTGGCGCAAGTCGAGCGCCGCGCGGACATCGTCGACCGCAAGGGCGAGCTGCTGGCGACGTCGCTGGCGGCCTGGTCGCTGGCGGCCGATCCGCGGGCGATCTGGGATGCCAAGGAAGTCTCGCAGGAGCTGGCCAAGGTCCTGCCGGGCATCAATGTTGCGGACCTCGCGAAACGTCTCTCCGACCGCGACCGGCATTTCGTCTGGATCCAGCGCGGGCTGACGCCGCGCCAGAAGCAGGCGGTGTTCGAGCTTGGCCTCGAGGGGCTGCGCTTCGAGGAAGAGTCGCGGCGGATGTATCCGCGCGGCAAGCTGGCCGGGCATTTCATCGGTTTCACCAATGTCGACGGCAAGGGCGTCGAAGGCGCGGAGGCGGCGTTCGACAGCGTGCTGAAGAGCGGCGGCTCGCCGCTCCGGCTTACGATCGATGCGGGGGCGCAGTTCGTGCTCGAGGAAGAGCTGGACAAGGCCTATGCCGATTTCGACATGAAGGGCGGGGCAGGCGTCGTGCTGGATGCGCATACAGGCGCGGTGCGCGCCGTCGCCTCGTGGCCCGCGATCGACCCCAACCGTCCGGGCGACCGCAGCGACATCGCCAAGCCCAACCGGGCGATCAATTCGCTGTTCGAGCTGGGCTCGATCTTCAAGCCGCTGACGGTCGCGGCTGCGATGGAGTCGGGCGTGCTGCGGGCGAATGACACATTCAACGTGTCCCAGCCGCTGCGTGTCGGCAGCGCGACAGTGCGCGACACGCATCCGCTGCAGAACCCACTGGCGGCGACGCCGTCGGATATCCTCGCCTTCTCCTCGAACATCGGTGTGGTGCAGATCGCGCAGCGCCTGGGGTCGGGCAACCAGAAGAAATTCCTGGAAAGCGTCGGGTTGCTGGAGCGGCCGACCTATGACGGTCCGCAGGCGGCGGCGCCGCTGACGCCGTCGGAATGGGATGCGCTGACGTCGGCGACGGTGAGCTATGGACATGGGCTTGCCGTGACGCCGCTGGCGTTCGCGATGGCCTACGCGCCATTTGCAAACGGCGGCTATTTCGTGAAGCCGGTTTTCCTGGAGCCCGTCGACCCGACCAAGGTTGAAAAACGCACGGTGATGTCGCCGCAAACCGCTCGCGGCGTCATGGCGATGATGCGCGATACGGTCGTTCGCGGCACGGGCGGCAACGCCAACGCGCCTGGATACGAAGTGGCCGGAAAAACAGGCACTGCCGAGAAGCCGGGCCCGGATGGCTATGATCCTGACAGGAACGTCACTTCGTTTGCCGCGGTTTTCCCGGCGTCCCGCCCTCAATTTGTCGTGCTGATCGTTCTCGATGAAGCCCAGCCCAGAACGGGCGATGCGCGCACCGCCGCCTTTACGGCCGCTTCGATTGCCGGACGGGTGATCGAACGCGCAGCGCCGCTGCTGGACGTGCAGCCGGTGATCGGTGAAGCGGCCTCCCCGCAGCCGGCGCCGGGCGCGGCGGAGGCGAGATCGTTATGAAACTCGACAGGCTGGTCGCGGGTGCTCCCGCAATCGATGTGACTGGCATCACTGCGGACAGCCGCAAGGTGAGGCCGGGCTATCTGTTCGCGGCGCTGAAGGGCGTCGCCAAGGACGGTCGCGAATACATCGACGGAGCGATCAAGGCGGGCGCCGTCGCGATCCTGACCGACGACCGGCCGGGCGAGTGGAGCGTGCCGTCGCTGCGCGTTGCCGAGCCGCGGCTTGTGCTGGCGAAGGCGTCGGCTGTCTTCTACCCGGCCCAGCCGGCGACGGTCGCTGCGGTGACCGGCACCAACGGCAAGAGTTCGACAGTCGATTTCCTGCGCCAGATCTGGACGCACATGGGCCGCAAGGCGGCGTCGATGGGAACGCTGGGCGCGATCGGGCCGTCAGGCGTGATCGACCTTGGCCATACGACGCCTGATCCGGTGGCGATCCACGAGACGCTGGACAAGCTCGCGCGCGAAGGCGTGACGCACGCAGCGATGGAGGCGTCCTCGCACGGGCTGTCGCAGTATCGCCTGCATGGCGTGAAGCTGGCGGCGGGAGCGTTCACCAACCTCACGCAGGACCATCTCGACTATCATTCGGACTTCGATGACTACCGTCGGGCCAAGATGAAGCTGTTCTCCGAGCTGCTGCCCAAGGGCGCGCCGGCAGTGATCAACGCCGACAGCCCGGAGCGCGATGCCTTCGAAGCGGCGGCGAAGGCTGCGGGACTGAAGCCGTTCACCGTTGGCTGGCGCGGCGATCACCTGCGCATCGACGAGGCCAGCCCACGCGGCACAGGCCAGGACCTCAACATCCAGTGGACGAAGGCGGACGGAACGGAAGGCGAAAAGCTGGTACACCTGCCGCTGATCGGCGAGTTCCAGGCGCTGAATGCGTTGTGCGCTGCAGGGATCGCCATGGCGCTTGGCGACCCTGCCGAGCAGGTGCTCGACGGGCTCGGCCTTCTCAAGGGGGTGCACGGGCGGCTGGAGCTGGTCGGCCAGACGTCCGGCAAGGCCCCCGTGTTTGTCGACTATGCGCACACGCCGGACGGGCTCGATGTCCTCCTGCGCGCGGCGCGGCCCCATGTGCGCGGCAAGATGATTCTGGTGTTCGGCTGCGGCGGCGATCGCGATGCGACCAAGCGACCGATCATGGGCGACGTGGCGCGGCGGCTGGCGGACGAGGTGATCATCACCGACGACAATCCGCGCTCGGAAGACCCTGTGAAAATCCGCGCGGCGATCCGCAGGGGCGTTCCTAGCGCCAGCGAAATCGGTGATCGCGGGGCGGCGATCCTCGAAGGCGTGAAGCGCCTGCGGCCCGGCGATGCGCTGCTGATCGCCGGCAAGGGGCATGAGACAGGACAGATCGTGAAAGGCGTGACGATCCCGTTCTCGGACTTCGATGTGGCGCGGAAGGCGATCGCGGAGGTGGATGGCTGATGCCGGAACCACTGTGGACATCGGAAGAGGCATGCAAGGCGACGGGCGGCAGGATGCTGGGGATCTGGGCCGTCAACGGCGTCTCGATCGACACCCGCTCGCTGCAGCCGGGCGACCTGTTCGTGGCGCTGAAGGATGTGCGCGACGGCCACGACTTCGTGCCGAACGCGTTTGCGGCTGGCGCTGCAGCGGCGCTGGTGTCTCGCGACGTTCTGGGCGGCAAGCCGGGTTTGCTCGTTGACGATGTGCTTGTGGGTCTCGAGAAGCTGGGTCTGGCGGCGCGGGCGCGGAATTCCGGCGTTTCCGCCGCCGTCACCGGGTCGGTCGGCAAGACCAGCGTCAAGGAAATGCTGGCGCGGATTTTCCGCGCTGCGGGCAAGGCGCACTGGTCGGACAAGTCGTTCAACAACCATTGGGGCGTGCCGCTGACGCTTGCCCGGATGCCGCGGGACACCGAGCGGGCGGTGTTCGAGATCGGCATGAACACGCCGGGCGAGAGCGCGCCGCGCTCGAAGATGGTGCGGCCGCACATCGCCATGATCACCCGGATCGCGCCCGCGCACCTGCAGGGCATGGGCTCGGTCGAGGGCGTTGCCGACGAAAAGAGCCAGATCTTTGCAGGCCTGGAACCCGGCGGCGCGGCGATCCTGCCGG
>DATBNA010000071.1:0-5508 GCA_036554545.1 Hyphomonadaceae bacterium | reverse complement strand
GTGATCGCGCCGGTGCGGACATAGGTGATGATTTCCATGTCGCGGTGCGGGTGTGGCGGAAAGCCAGACTTCGGCTGGATGACGTCGTCATTCCAGACGCGCAGCCGGCCCCAATTCATGCGACCGGGGTCGTAGTATTCCGCGAACGAGAAGTGATGATGGGCATTGAGCCATCCATGGTCCGCGCCGCCGAGGCTGTTGAAGGGCCGGACTTCGATCATTGGAAACTCCAGCAGTTGAAGTGCGTTGGCTGCCAGATAGTTGCGTTCGCAACAATCTTCAAGAGGCCCTGAAAAGCGAGAGGCGGCGTCCCGATGAAACGCCGCCCCGCAATCCAGGTCCTGGCCCTATTTGAGCGGCGAATAGTCGGTAGGAACCATCTGAACCGAGACAACCCCGCCAGGCGAGGCGAGGATCTGGCCGTCCTTCTGGCTGTCGGCGGCGACCTTCTGCCATTCGGGATCGGCGCTGAAGGCCGCCCAGGCGGAATCACGCTGGGGTTTGCTCGGGAAGTCGAGCAGATAGACCATCTTGTTTTCCCAGCCGGGCTGGCCGCCGGCGGGGCGCCAGTAGAGGTAGTTGCCCATGCCGTGCTTGGTGAAGATGCGGAGCGTGTGATCGCGAAAGCGGCTGTGCAGGTTCTCGAGCTTGCCCGGATTGGTCGTGTAAGTGCGCAGTTCCCAGAAGCGCGGCGCGCCGGCGCCACTCATGTTCAGCTTGGGGGAGTAATCCGTGGTGGTGAGGAAGACGTTCTCGATCTTGCTGGTCAGCGAGCCGTCCTTCTGGCTGGCGGCGTAGACGCTCGTCCATTCGGGGTCCGTTGCGAAGGCGCGCCATGAGGCGTCACGCGCGGCGCGGTCCTTGTAGCCCATGATGTAGATGAGGCGGTTGTCGGCAGGCTGGTTGGCCGCCGGCTGCACGTGGAAGAACGCGATCGGCGTCATGCCATGCTTGCGGAAGAGGCCGATGGTGTGGTTGCGGAAGCGGGCGTCGAGCTGAGCCATCTTGCCTTCGGTGGCCGTGTAGGTGCGGAGCTCGTAGAGGCCGATCTCAGGAGGCGGCGGGACAGGCGCCGTGCCGATGCCGGCAGTTTCGCAGGCTGCGAGGAAGGCCGTGGCGGCGACGGCTATGATCGCAGCGGCGCGGCGGAAGAAAGGGCGAGGGGTGTTCGCAGCAATGGTCGTCATGTTTCCCACCTGATTTACCAACTTGTCCCGGAGGCTTCTGAAGGGCCGTTTTCCTTCACGTAGCGCATTGCGGCGCGAAGCAACAGGCATGCCGCACACCTCACGCGGATTTGGCGACAGGCTGCGAATTCAGGGCGTCAGGCGGCCTTTCCAAAGGCGAAGGCGTCCATGCGGAGGATGCCGTAGGTCGTGCTCGCATGCAGGACTTTGACATCGCCCTCGCCGGCCCCGAGGGCAACATAGAGGGGCAGGAGATGTTCCTCGGTCGGATGGTTGTGCGCGGCTTCGGGAGCGCGTTCGCGATAGTGGAGCAGGTCGTCGATGCGACGCTCTTTCAGTGCTGACGACATCCATTCCGCAAAGGAATGGACCCAGTCGGGTTCGGGCGCGTCGATGCGACCACCTGAGGAGCGGAAGCTGGCGAGGTCGTGGGTGAAGCTGCCCGATCCTACGATCAGGACGCCTTCGGAACGAAGCGGCGAAAGGAGCTGGCCGAGGCGGTAGTGGTGCTCGGGGCCGAGGCGGGTCTGGACGGAAAGCTGGACGACCGGAATGTCGGCGTCCGGCCACGCCACCATCAGGGGCACCCAGGCGCCATGGTCGAGGCCGCGGCGCGTGTCGATGTCGGTGGGCAGGCCGCCGGCGGTCAGCAATCCAGCGACGCGGCGGGCGAGCTCCGCAGAGGGTGGAGCAGGATAGCTGATCTCGTAGAGCTCAGCGGGAAAACCGCCGAAGTCATGGATGGTCTCGTGCGCGACCGGTGCGTTGACCGTGGGACGCAAGCGTTCCCAGTGGGCCGATACCATGAGGATGGCTTTCGGCTTCTCAGGCAGCATCGTCGGCAGATCCTTGAGAAAACGGCGCGCGGCCGCATCCTCGATGGCGAGCATGGGAGAGCCGTGGGAAACGAAGATCGCCGGCAGCATCCGTCCAACGTGGCGGCGGGCCAGGTCCGGTTCAAGCCTGATGCGACAGCATCAGCTTTCCATGTCCTTGCGGATCGTGAAGATGCACAGCGCAAAGCACAGGATGCTGAATGCGTGCACGCCTGTCGACAGATAGACCGCGCTCTTGAGGCCAGCCGCTGAACCTGCTGCACACGTTGCGAACTGCGGCGAGTCCTGAACGATGGTCTTGCAGGCCTGCACGTCGAGGCCGGAGGCCGCGAGCTGGCCGTTGGCGAGTGCGTCGCTGAGCATGCCGAACAACGTCGGGCCGGCGCCCAGGCCGATGATGTTGGCGATAAAGAGAAGAATGGCCGACGCGGTTGCGCGCATGGCGGGAGGCACAAGCCCGGGCACGCCGCCATAGACCGGCCCATACCAGATCGCGACGCCGATGTTCGGAATGATCAGCAGGAGCATCGCAAGATTGATGTCGCTGATCGAGATCAGGTACCAAAAAGCCGGCAGGCCGATGATGGGGAAGACGAGCGGCGGCACGACGAACTGGCGGTAGTCCTTTGCCCCAAACTTGTCGCACCACCAGCCGCCAAGCCACGATCCGGTGACGCCGCCGATGCCGGCGGCAAGGCCCATGGCGACGCCGAGATAGCCAAGCTGCGTCATCCCGAAGCCCTGAGCGGCCTGGGTCACTTCCGGATAGTAGTTCCGCAACCAGAAGGATGTGAGGAAGAAGGAGTGGGCGTAGGCCACCGATGCGGCAAAGGCGGCGCCGAGCGCCAGCAGCCAGAAGGTCGGCTTGTGCGAGAGGACCTTCAGCGCTTGTCCAATCGGGATGTATGGCGACCCAGGCGTTGACTTGAAGCCCAGCTTCCGGCGCGGCTCGGCCAGCGTGAAGATCGCCAGGACGGCAAGGAAGAGGCCGGGGGCGCCGGCGACATAGAAGGCGGCGCGCCAGCCCCACGATCCGGCGATGATGCCGCCGAGCGCCATGCCGAGACGGGAGCCGATGGAAATGCCCATCGCATAGATCGACATCGCGCGTGCGCGGGACTGTTTGGGGAAATAGTCGGCGATCAGCGAGTGCGCTGTCGGCGTGCAGCCCGCCTCTCCGACGCCGACGCCCATGCGCGCGATGGCCAGCACGGTGAAATTCCAGGCGGCGCCAGCGAGCAGTGTGAAGCTGCTCCACACTGCAAGCGAGATCGTCATGATTGTCGGGCGATCGCCCTTGTCGGCGATGCGCGCGATCGGGATGCCGAGAATGGTGTAGAACAGGGCGAACCACAGGCCGCCCATGGCGCCGACCTGGAAGTCGTCCAGCTTCAGCTCCTGCTTGATCGGCTCGATGAGGAGCGTGACGACCTGCCGGTCGAGGAAGTTGACGGTGTAGATGGCGACGAGCAACGCTAGCGCGTATCGCCTGTAGGAAACCGGCATCGGCGTTGATGGGGCGGCGGTCGACGCAGGCGCGCCGTCCATCACGGAGTCGGTCATGCGTTAGTCCTCCCGGCCGCACCTCTGAGGACGCTGACCTGGGAGGACTATGCAGTAGCGTTTCGCGAAACCAAGCCCCTATTACCTACCGTGCATTCGAATATCGCTGCTGCGCCGCAGCACACGTTGGGCGGGGGCGCGGACCTGTTCTTCAGACCCGCTCGCCGAGCACCTCGGTCACGAGTTCGGTGTCGAGGTATTCCTCGATCTCCTGGATTTTTCCGTCCCTGAATCGGAAGACGAGGCAGTAGTCGTTTTCGTAGCGGCGGCCGTCCTTCAGCGTGTTGTCGCCGCGAGCCTGGACCACGACGAAGTCGCCGTCGGCGAGAATGCGCGTGGCGTGGGACTTGAGCGGCCCCTCCATACGTTCGCGAACGCGGGCGTAGATTTCACGGACGAGTTCTTCCTTGCCCTTGATTTTCACCGACCAGGAGTTCGAGCCGATGGCGCGGAAGGTCACGTCATCGGCAAGAGCTTCGACATAGGGCCGGCCATTGCCCTTCGCGATCTCGGCGTAGAGGGCTGTCATGATTTCCTTGTTCGTAGGCATGCGATCTCCCTTTCCGGCCGGTGAGGCCAGGTCTTGCAGAGCTTGAGGTGGATAGGCTCGAGTAGTTCGCGACTAGCCGTTCACACCCTTCATGCCGGCTTCGTCGTAGCGCTCGCCCTTCACCTTGGCGGCGAGGGTGTCGAGCTTCGCGAGCGCTGCAGGCGTGAGTTTGACGTCAGCGGCGCCGAGATTCTGCTTGAGATTGGCGACCTTGGTCGTGCCGGGGATGGTCACGATGTTGTCGGCGCGCTGGAGCGCCCAGGCGAGCGCGACCTGGCCGGCGGTGGCGTTGAACTCGGAGGCGATGCGCGCGATCTCTTCCACAAGCGCGAGGTTGTTCTCGAGCGCATCGCCTGAGAAGCGGGGCGCCATGGTGGCGCGGAAGTCCCAGCCATTCGCCTTCCAGTCCTTCGACCAGCCGGCGAGCATGCCGCGTCCGAGCGGCGAATAGGCGACGAGCGTCGTGCCGAGTTCTCTGCAGGCGGCCAGGATGCCGTCGTCCTCGATGAAGCGGGTAAAGATCGAGAATTCGGATTGCAGCGCCGCGATGGGGTGGACCTTGTGCGCGGCGCGCAGCGTTTCCGCGGTTACTTCGGAAAGCCCGATGCGGCGTACCTTTCCCTGCTTCACGAACTCGGCCATCGCGCCGACGGTTTCCTCGATGGGCCGCGAGCGGTCGCGGCGGTGCAGGTACCACAGGTCGATGTGGTCGGTCTTGAGAAAGCGCAACGAGTTCTCCAGCGCGCGCCTGGCGTTTTCCGCCGAGCCATCAACGCCGAGGCGCTGTTGCGTCACCGGATCGACCTTCGGGCCGAACTTGGTGGCGATGAAGACCTTGTCGCGGCGATCATGGAAGGCGGCGCCGAGCTGGCGCTCGTTGAGGCCGAGGCCGTACATTTCGGCGGTGTCGAAATGATCGACGCCAAGATCGACCGCGGTGTGCAGCAGCTTCACCGCGTCGGCCTCTTCCATTGGGGCGCCATAGAAGGCGGCCATGCCCATGCAGCCGAGGCCGATTGCATTGACGGTGGGGCCGTTGCGGCCGATGGCGCGACGGATCATGGGGAGGCTCCTCGTATGTATGATGTGAGCGTTCACTCACATTAAGGGTGCGCCGCGGCGCAGGTCAAGGTGCGGCGTCGCGAAGTGATGATGCTAGCTGGTATCGAGCACACAATAGATGGAGGCGGCGCGACAGACATGGTCCGCGGCCAGCAGCGCATCGCGCCCGGTATGCAGCCAGTAGCTCCGGCGATATTCGTTGAAATCCCTGAGCGGTTCGAGGGCTTCGCGGGGGAGCCTTGCGATGAAGCGGGCGAGGCGCATCACGGCGCGGTCGGGATTCTCTATCACCCGCGCCAGCGTTTCGATG